>JASHXW010000130.1 GCA_030043395.1 Streptosporangiaceae bacterium | reverse complement strand
GCCCTTCGTCGGCATCGAGGGCAACCTGCTGCACCTGCCGATGACGTCACCCGTGTCGCTGACCCCGGCCGAGGCGGCCGTCATGGCGGCCTGCGACGGGATCCGGGACGCCCGCGAGGTCGCCGCGGCGGTGCTCGCCGATCCCGCGGCCGACCTGCACGATGTGGCCGAGGTCTACGCGCTGATGGCGCGGCTGGCTGACAGCCGGCGACTCGCCTGGCACGTGGACATCGCCCCGCAGGACTTCCGGTCCGAGCGCTCGATGCAGGCTGTCTTGTCCCGGGTTACCGACGACCGCGTCCGCCTGCCCGCCGCGCAGTCCCTGGCGGATCTGACTGCGGCCAGGGACAGGCTGGCCGTCGCTGGCGGAGACGCCGAGCGGGTCGTCACGTCCATGGCCGGGCTCGAAGCGACATTCACCCGAATCGCCGGCATCCCTGCCACACGGCGGGCCGGTGAGCACTACGCCGGCCGCACGCTCGCCTACGAGGAGTGCCTGCGCGGAGATGCCGTCCAGATCGGCGCGGACAGCCTGGACGACATCCGGGCCCCGCTGGCGCTGGTGCTCGACGCGGCCCGGTGGTTCACGGCCGCCTGCGGTGACTTGTACGCCAGGCACTTCGACGAGGCCTACCAGCAGCGGGCTGCCGCCCTGCGCGCCGGCACCGTGCCGTTCGCCGATTTCTGGCTGCTCGTCAACGACGCGCTCTTCGAGCGGACGCACGTCATCGAGCCTGCGGTGCGCGCCCTGCAGGACCGCTGGTCGGCGATCCTGGACTTGCCCTCAGGTGCCCGGCGGATCCAGCTCCGGGCAGCCGGGCTGGCAGATCGCGTGGCATCGGCCTTTCCCCTGCTACCTCCGCCCTGGCCGACGGCCGTGCATCACAGCCCCGACCTGATGATCGCGGGCGCCGACGCGGCCGGAGGCGGCCCCTTCACCTGGGTCCTCGGCGAGGTCCACCCCAGCGTGATCACCACCCGTTACGCCACGTGGCTGGAGTTCCACGACGACCTGGCCGGCGTCCGCGCCGGCCTTCGGCAGGACCTAGGTGGTCCGGCGGTATGGTTCGCCGAGACCGCGGAGAACGGCGGCGCCAGCACCCGGCTGACCAACGTGCTGCCCTCCGCGGGCGATATCCGGCTGGTCTCCGCCCACGACTCCTGCGGCTATGACCCAGGCAGCTGCCTGCGGGTCGGGGAGTGTGAACTGTACCGATCCCCGGCCGGGTTGCGCGTGCGAAGGCGCGACGGGACGTTCGATGGCGGCCTGCTCGAAGTGGTGGGCGACCTGGTCAGCGCGGTGATCGCGCACTGCTTCGATCTCGTGCCGCCCGGCGCGCACGCGCCCCGAGTCAGCATCGACGACCTGGTCGTGAGCCGCGAGACGTGGCGATTTGCCGCCACAGATCCGCCGTTCGCCGAAACTGCCGACGAGAGCGCCAGGTACCTGCAAGCCAGGGCGTGGGCGGCGAAGCACGGACTGCCACGGCACGTGTTCCTGCGATTCACCGGCGAGCGCAAGCCGATCTACGCCGACCTGACCAGCCTCGCTTCAGTCGACCTGATCTCCCGGTCGCTGCGCCGCTCCCGCCGCAGCGCCGGTTCCGGCGCGACGCTCCTCGTCGCCGAGATGCTGCCGACACCGGACCAGGCATGGCTGGCTGACGGACAGGGCCAGCGCTACACGGCCGAGCTGCGCATGGTGGCGGTCGACCAGAGGACGGCTGACCAGGAAAAGGAAGGCTGATAGTGGCCGTTTTCGAGTTCCCCACGTCATTCGGCCAGCGCCGGATGTGGCTACTCGCCGAGATGGACCCAGCCGAGCCCACCTATAACATCACCTGGGCGCTGTGGCTGGATGGCGCACTCGATGTCAGCGCACTCCAGCAGGCCTGGGATGCCGCGCTGGTCAGGCACGAAGCGCTGCGCACGATCTTCAGGAACGAGTCCGGCGTGCCCGTGCAGGTGATCGAGGACGAGCCCGATCCGCGGCCGCTGCTGGTCAGCTCCGTCGAGGAACTCGCCGAAGGTGAGCGCGAGCAGGCTGCGAGGAAGCTGATCAGGCACCATTCCCGCATACCGTTCGACCTGGCAACCGGACCGCTCACTCGCGCCACCCTGGTGCGGCTGTCCGCGGACTCTCATGTGCTCGCTGTCGTGATGCACCACATCGTCGCGGACGGCTGGTCGTTCAGGATCCTGTTCGACGAGCTGTCCGCGGACTACGAGGCCATCACCGGCGGCAGCGGTCCGGTGGCGGAGGAACCGCCCATCCAGTACGCGGACTTCGCCATCTGGCAGATGGAGCACGCCGAGGACGGCGGCTTCGTGCCGGACGGCAGGTTCTGGCGGGCCGAACTCTCCGATGCCCCTTCGGCACTGCCACTGCCGACAGACGAGCCGTACCGGGCACGGCAGACGTTCACTGCGCAGACCATCGATACGACGCTGGACGCAAGCCTGGCCGACTCACTGCGTGAGCTTGCTGCCGCGTGCGGGACGACGCTGTTCGCCGTGCTGCTGGCCGCCTACGCGGTGCTGCTGGCCCGGTTGACCGGCAGCGACGACCTGCTCATCGCCGTGCCGATGGCTGCCCGGACCCGGCCGGAGACCGAGTCGGTGGTCGGGCTGCTCATGAACACAGTGCCGATCCGGATCCGGATCGACCAGGACGGGACGCTCGGCGACCTCGTGCGAACGGTCCACAACGCGGCAACCAGAGCCCTGGCGCACCAGGAGCTGCCGTTCGCCAACGTGGTGGAGATGGTCAAGCCCGACCGCGAGCCTGCCAGGCTACCGCTGGTCCAGGTGATGTTCGCGATGGAGGAGTCATGGGCCGTCCCCGACCGCGGCGGGCTGGCCTGGCACCCCGAGCTGATCGAGAACGGCACGGCCAAATTTGAGATCGAGCTGACTGTCACCGACGCTCCCGCCGGGCCGCAAGTGCGAGTCACCTACAACAGCGACCTGTTTCACCAGGCCACCGGTCAGGTCGTCACCGACGGCTTCACCGCCCTCTTGCACTGCCTCGTCGAGGATCCTGACCGCCTCGTCGGTGACGCCGACATCATGTCGGCAGCTGATCGTGACCTGGTCACGAGAGCATGGCCAGATGGCGGCCATGCCACCGACCCGGACGCGACCGCCGCCGCCATGCTCTGGGCGGCTTGCGACGGTGACTCGGTAGTCGCGATAGGCGCGGACGGCGCGCTGACTGGCACCGACGTGCGTGACCTGGCGCGCCTGGTCACCGCAGCCGTTCGCGAGCATGGCGTCGGCGTGTCCGACCGGGTCGCGATCCTGCTGCCCCGAGGCGCCCGGCTGCTGCCTGCGATACTCGGCGTCTGGTCGGCCGGGGCCTGCTACGTGCCGCTGGACCCGATCTATCCAGCGCAGCGGCTGGCCACGATGCTCGACGACGCGGGCGCGGCGGCGATCGTCATCGACAGCAGCGTGGACGACTCGCCTGGCCCGCCCCCGGCCGCCGCCTCGATACCTGTCGTGGACCTGGCGAAGCTGGCAGGCACCGCAGGCGGCCAGTCAGCAGAGCCGGTCCGCGATCTGCCGCCTTCGGCCGTCGCCGTGACGATCTTCACTTCGGGATCGACCGGCCGGCCGAAGGGCGTCGCCGTGACCCAGGGCGGCGTCGCCACCCTGCTGAACGCAGTCCGGCCGTTGCTGGCACTCGGGCCGCAGGATCGGTTCCTCGCCGTGTCGACATTCGCATTCGACATCGCGCTGGTCGAGCTCCTCGCGCCGGTGCTCGCAGGCGGGTGCGTGCGGGTCGCCGATCCCGAGCAGGTACTCGACGCCGCGCTGCTACGGGACCTGCTGACCGACAGCGGCGCGACGGCCATGCAGGCGACGCCCGCTGGCTGGCGGATGCTCGTCGACGCGGGCGGGATCCCCGCCGGCGTGAAGCTGCGGATGACTGCCGGGGAACCGCTGCCCAGGGATCTCGCCGACACGATGGGCGCCGGCACCGCAGTGCGCCTGTGGAACCTGTACGGCCCGACCGAGACCACGATTTACTCGGGCGGAGACGCGGTCGCTCCCTCGCCTGCCCCGATCGAGATCGGGTCGATCATCGCCGGGACCCAGCTGTACGTGCTGGACTCCAGGTTGCGGCCGACTCCGCCCGGAGTCTTCGGCGAGCTCTATATCGGCGGGGCCGGCGTAGCCCACGGCTACCACGGCGCGCCCGGCATGACCGCCGCGCGGTTCGTCCCCGACCCGCTCGGCGGGCGCTCTGGCGCGCGCATGTACCGGACTGGTGACGTCGGACGATGGCGCAGGTCCGGGCGGATCGAGCTTGGCGGCCGTGCGGACC
>JASHXW010000129.1 GCA_030043395.1 Streptosporangiaceae bacterium | reverse complement strand
GAAGCACCCGGGCCGTGACGCGCAAACGCAGGCCACCGAGGTATTCGGCCAGCGCAAGCTGCTGAAGTGGACGGTGCCAGGCATCGCGCACTTCCTGACGTTCTGGGGCTTCATCATCCTGTTCCTGACGATCATCGAGGCCTACGGGGACCTGTTCAGCAAGAAGTTCGCGATCCCCGGGATCGGGCACTGGGCCTTCGTCGGCTTCCTCGAGGACTTCTTCGCCGTCGCCGTCCTAGTAGGGCTCGCCACCTTCACCGTGATCAGGCTGCGCGAGGACCCGAAGCGCGAGGGTCGCAAGTCCCGCTTCTCCGGATCGCACACCAGGGCCGCCTGGCTGGTCTTGCTGATGATCTTCGGCGTGATCGCGACTCTGCTGATCTACCGTGGCGCGCAGATCAACACAGGTGACTTCCCCTACCCGCATGGCGCGTTCGCCTCCCAGATCGTCGGGCACTGGCTGCATCCCCTGGGCCGAAGCGCCAACATGGCGATCGAGACGACGTTCATCTTGCTTCAGCTCGCCGTCATCCTCGGCTTCCTGGTCTTCGTCACCTACTCCAAGCACCTGCACATCGTCCTCGCGCCCATGAACGTGCTGTTCTCCCGCCGCCCGAACGGCCTGCGGGCCCTGCAGCCGATGCGCTCGAACGGCAAGGTGCTGGACTTCGAGGAGGCTGACCCGGATACCGACGTCTTCGGCCTCGGCAAGATCGAGGACCTGACCTGGAAGGCGATGCTCGACCTGGGCAGCTGCACGGAGTGCGGCCGGTGCCAGTCGCAGTGCCCGGCGTGGGCGACAGGCAAGCCCTTGTCACCGAAGATGCTGATACTCGACCTGCGCGATCACGCCTTCGCGAAGGCGCCGTACCTGCTAGCCGGATCTGACGAGGCCAGGGAACAGCTTCCAGATGCCGTCAAGCATGAGGCAGAACGACCACTCGTAGGAACTGCGCAAGCCAATGGCGTCATCGATCCCGACGTGATCTGGTCATGTACCAATTGCGGGGCATGCGTCAACGAGTGCCCTGTCGATATCGAGCACATCGACCACATCACCGGGATGCGCCGTCACCAGGTGCTGATCGAGTCTGAGTTCCCCGCCGAGGCGTCCGGGATGCTGAAGAACCTGGAGAACAAGGGCGACCCATGGGGAATGGGCGAGTCCAAGCGGACTGAATGGATCACCGAGCTCGACTTCGAGGTACCGGTCGTCGACGGGCCGATCGGCGAGGACGTGGAGTACCTGTTCTGGGTCGGTTGCGCCGGCGCGCTCGAGGACCGGGCCAAGAAGACGACCAAGGCGATCGCCCAGCTGCTGCACACCGCCGGGGTCTCCTTCGCGGTACTCGGGCCCGGAGAGACATGCACCGGCGACCCGGCCAGGCGGATGGGCAACGAGTTCGTGTTCTCGATGCTCGCACAGCAGAATGTCGAGACCCTCAATGAAGCTGGCGTCCGCAAGATCATCGCGAGCTGCCCGCATTGCTTCAACACCATCGCCAACGAGTACCCGCAGCTCGGCGGGAACTACGAGGTCATCCATCACACTCAGTTGCTTGCCAGGCTGGTCTCCGAGGGCAAGCTGAAGCCGGTCACGCCGATCGAGGAGAAGATCACCTACCACGACCCGTGTTTCCTCGGCAGGCACAATCGGGTGTTCACGCCGCCGCGGGAGATCATGGAGCAGGTTCCTGGCGTCCAGGCGCAGGAGATGCACCGGTGCAAGGAGCGCGGATTCTGCTGCGGGGCCGGTGGCGCCAGGATGTGGATGGAGGAGCGGATCGGCAAGCGGATCAACATCGAGCGGATCGAAGAGGCGCTCGGCACTGACCCGGACACGATCTCCACTGGCTGCCCGTACTGCCTGGTCATGCTCGGTGACGCGATCAGCGCGAAGAAGAGCACTGGCGAGGCGAAGGAAACGCTCGAGGTTGTGGACGTCGCGCAGCTGCTGGCCAGGTCGATCGCGCAGCCTGAGCCGGCGGCGCCCGCCGCCGACTGACGCAGGTGCAGCAGGACTCCGGGATGCCCGAGCGGCCCGATGGGCCCGAGCGGGCTGCCGGGTCCGAGCGTGCTAAGGGGCCTGATCGGCCCGAGCGGGCCTGCGTCCCGGAACAGCCCGGCGACCCCAGGCAGCCCGGCGGTCCAGGAGAGCCCGCAGCCCCGGGACAGCCCCGGGTCGCGGAGCAACCCCATGGTGCCCAGCCCGGTACGCTGATGGATAGCGCCCGGCTCGAGGCATTCAGCGACGGCGTCTTCGCAGTCGCGATCACCTTGCTGGCATTCGATCTCGTGGTCCGGGGGCCTGGCCCGCATGTACTGCTCGGTCATGTGCTCGGTCATGACTGGCCGTCGTTCGCGGCCTACGTGGTGAGCTTCCTGACCATCGGCATCATCTGGGTCAACCATCACTCGCTGTTCAAGAGCGTCGCCCGAGTCGACCGGACGCTGCTGTTCGTCAACCTGCTGATGCTGTTCTTCGTGGTCGCGATACCGGTTGCCACCAGGACCGTCGCGGAGTACCTAGGTCCTGGTGGCGGGAACGCCGCACTGTCCGTGGCCCTCTACCAGGCCGTGCTCGAAGGCATGTCGCTGGCCTTCGCCTTCTTGTTCTGGTGGCTGATCACGCACGAGCACCTGAACTTCCAGCTCACGCCAGGACAAAGACAGCGGGCCATGATCCGGTTCGGCATCGGCAATGTCGGCTACATCACCGCGATCGGCGTGGCCTTCGTGAACCCGCTGGCGTCGCTGGCGATCAGCCTGCTCGTCGCTGTGTACTACGTCTTCGAGCAGACTCCGGCCCGGGCCGGGAACCAGGACCCTACGCCTTGACCCAGTACCGGTCGGTGGTCAGTCCCTGGCCGCCACTCCAGATTTCGAATCCAGCGTCGATCGAGGTCAGCCACAGGTGCCGTTCGAGCAGGCCACCTCGCTCCGCTCGCCTGATGAACGGCAGGAACTTCAAGTCGCGCACGTGGGTGGCGGGGCGGAACCTGCGGAACAGGATGTAGCGCCACTTAATGCCCGTGGCGGGGTTATGCGTGGTCCAGTGCTCAAGCCAGTAGCGGATGCCATGGACGCGCACCAGCCTGACGTACTTTCGCTCCGGCGGGGGGAACGTGCACCGGAGCCAGACCATGAGTTCGGCTCCCTTGTCCTGCCCGGAGGTGAAGTCGCGGTGAGCGAACCACAGGTCGTACCCGGCGTTCCACTGGCCACGAGCGGTGGCCGTGATGTACCAGGTGCTTTCCGGATCGCGCAAGGCGCTGACCCTGGTGGGCAGCGAAGTGCCTGGCGTGCACAACCCCCAGGCACAGCCAAGCATGATTTCCGGGTAAGCCATCGACTCGTAGTGAATGGACTTGGCATCCGACTCCGAAACCACGAAATCCGCGGAATGGTTGCTATTAGTAAGGCATTCCGGCTGATGCGCGTAATTGTCATTGCGCAGGATGTAGGTGGCGTGGCCGGAGGTAACCAGCATGCGCTGAAGCGTGCGGCACATGGTGATGATCCCGTGGCGCACGGGGTGGGCGCTCGCACTCAGATCAGGGGCTGTCAGCAGCGCGGCGACGGCACCGGTAATGATCGCTGATGCCAGGAGCATCCGCAGGCGGCGATGAGGCACGGAAAGGTGGTCCTTCAGTCCGGTGTTTTGAACAAGACGACTATGCCAGGTCACCCTGCCGGCGCCCAGTAGTTCGAGCAGGTTGTTTTACGCGCCGCCGGCCGGCTGTCGTGCGGGACCGAAGCTGACCCGCTGGTCGATGTCAGGGAGCGGTCGCGTGCGATGTGCGGGGGCCGTGCCGCCCTCGCCTAGCGCTGAGCCCGGTCGGGTAGGCAGCCAGATCCGCACCCTGGTGCCGTGGCCCAGCCAGGACTCCAGCGTGGCCTGACCGCCGTGGGCGTTGGCGATCGCGTGCACGATCGACAGGCCCAGGCCACTACCGCCGCCGGCCGAGCCGTCCTGTACCGCGAGGTCGTCGCCCGCACTCACCCCGTCCTGGCCGTGCTCGTTTGCGCGGTGGAACCGGTCGAATGCCTTGGCCTCGTCCTCGGGTGTCATCCCCGGTCCGGTGTCGGCGACCTCGAGCAGGACGCCGCCCTGCACCGGGCCGAGCCGGACTGCGACGGACGCCGATCGAGGGGTGTGCGCCCGGGCGTTGCCGAGCAGGTTAGCCAGCACCTGCCTGATCCGGCGCTCGTCCACGACCGCGATGAGCCGGGGCGGCGCCTGGGCGCTGATCGGCCGGCCCGGCTCGACCGCCATCGCGTCAGCGACAGCGTCCCGCACGATGGTCGCCAGGTCTGTCTCGGTCAGGTCGAGTGATGACGTCCGGTCCAGCCTGGCCAGCTCGAGCAACTCAGCAACCAGCGTGGACATGCGCTGGGACTCCTGCTCGATGCGGCGCATCGCTCCCGGGAGCTGGTCGGGCCCCAGGGCGCCTTGCCGGTACAGCTCGGCGTACCCCCGGATCGTGGTGAGCGGCGTGCGCAGTTCGTGCGAAGCGTCGGCCGCGAACTCCCTGACCTTCTGCTCCGAGCTGAGCCTCGCGCCGAACTCCTGCTGAATCTGGTCGAGCATCGTGTTGATTGCGCCGCCGAGCCTGCCGACCTCGGACTTGTCGTCGGTGCCTGGCATGCGCTCGGTCAGGTCGCCGCGGGCGGTGATGTCGTTGGCCTTGCGCGCCATCCGGGCGATCGGCTCCAGCCCTCGGCCGATGAGCCATTGCCCGCCGACGGCAAGCAGCGCGATCAGGCAGCCGCCGGTGAGGATCTCGGCGAGGATCAGCTCGTGCACCTGATCGGTCACTCCGGTGCTCCGCTCGGCCACGATGAGCACGCCGGGTACCCGGTCGACGTTCTGGGTCGCCGGGATGTAGTAGGCCGCCGCCTCCAGTCCGTAGTCGACCCGCCCGGCCGCTGGCACCTGGAACAGGCTGTTGCCGTGCCCGAGCCGGTAGACGGCGGACCAGCCCATCTTGCTGATCGCGAGCTGGAGCGCGCGGGTGATCGCGCCAACCGACCGCTCGGTGGTCAGCGCCTCGACGGAGTGCGGGCTGAAGAACTCGACCGCCGCGATGCCCCGCGTCGGGTACTGGGTGATCGAGGTCGGACTGCGCGTGCTCTCCACCCGGATGGTGGCCCTGAACTCCTGGTGCAGCTTCGCCGTGAACTCCCAGGTGCTGACGATGCCGAGGACCAGCAGGAAGAGCGTCGTGACCGCGATCAGCAGCACGAGCAGCCGCCCGCGCAGCGACAGACCGCGTGAGCTGCTCATCTCGCGCCTGGCCTAGCCGGGCCCGGTGCCCGCATCCAGACCGGGCTCGTCCGGGCGCGGCGGCCACGTCTGCTGTGCCTGATGGGCTCGGTGCGCGGCGGCGTGCTCGGGCAGCCGGAGGCTGTAGCCCACGCCGCGCTGGGTGTGAATCAGCGGCGGCCCGAGCGGGTCGAGCTTGCGCCGCAGGTAGCTCACGTAGGTTTCGACGATCTGCGATTCGCCGGCGTAGTCCCAGCCCCAGACGTTCTCGAGCAGCTGGGCGCGGGTCAGCACCCGGCCCTGGTGGCGCATCAGGTAGGCGAGCAGCTGGAACTCGGTCTTGGACAGCTCGACCGGCGTTCCGGCCCGTGACACCGTCCACCTCGACTGGTTCAGCTCGAGGTCGCCGGCGCGCAGGATGTCGTCGCCGGCGTCGCTCGAAGGCGGCTGGGCCGCTCGGGCCGCGCGCCTCAGCACAGCGCGCACCCGTGCGACGAGGGCTTCGACAGAGAAGGGCTTGGTGACGTAGTCGTCGCCGCCGATTGCCAGCCCGGTCACCGTGTCAGACGAGGTATCACGGGCGGTCAGGAAGATGACGGGCACCTCGTTGCCCGCTGCCCTGAGTCGTCGGCAGACCTCGAAACCGTCGAGGTCGGGGAGCATGACGTCGAGCACGATCAGGTCAGGCTTGATCGCGTCAGCCTGCCGGATCGCCTCATTGCCGTTTGCGGCAGTGCTGACCGCGCAGCCGTGGAACTTCAGCGCCACCTGGACCAGTTCACGAATGCTCGGCTCGTCGTCGACGACGAGCACTCGGGGAA
>JASHXW010000128.1 GCA_030043395.1 Streptosporangiaceae bacterium | reverse complement strand
GCCTCGATGGTCAGCGTCGGCACCGCGATCTTCCACGATCCGTCCGCCTGCGCCAGGATCCTGCGCGAACTAGATGAGGAACTTGCCCGGCGGGGCATCGAGAAGATGTCGGACGTCGTCGGCCTGGCGCACGAGATGCGGACCGCAGGCCGGAGCACGGGAGGCACGAGATAGCGCGGGCTGCGATGCCCGCTGGCACGCGATTGGAGAGACCATGACTAGCCGGGCGCCGATAGCCGTTGCCCTGGACGCCCCGGACCTCAACACCGCAGCGCAGTGGGCAGGTCAGGTGGCGCCGCACGTGAGCACGCTGAAGGTCGGGCTCGAGCTGTACCTGCGGTACGGCCCGGAGGCCGTCGCATCGGTGCGCGGCCCGCGCGGCGTCGACGTGTTCCTGGACCTGAAGCTCAATGACATCCCGGCGACGGTCGGCGGCGCGGCGCGGTCGGTCGCCAAGCTGCGCCCCGACATGCTGACCGTGCACGCCGCGGCGGGCTCGGCGGCCATGCAGGAGGCCGTGCAGGCACTCCCCGACACGATGATCGTCGGGGTGACCGTCCTGACCTCCCTGGACGACGGCGACCTCGGCGAGATCGGGCTGGCTGGCCCGGTCAGCGATGCGGTGCTGCGCCTGTCCGAGCTCGCCGTGCGCTCCGGCGCGCGCGGGCTGGTGTGCTCCCCCCGCGAGGTCGCGGCTGTGCGCCGCGAGGTCGGCCCGCAGATCACGCTGATCACGCCAGGAGTCCGGCCGGAGGGGCAGGCCAGCCATGACCAGGCAAGGGTGGCTACCCCGCAGGAGGCACTCCAGGCGGGGGCTGACCTGCTGGTGATCGGCCGGCCGATTACCGGCGCGGCCGATCCCGGCGCAGCTGCGGCCGCTCTGGGCGCTACCATTCGCCGCTCAGCGGGGACGCGGGCCTAGCTGGCAGGTGCGCAGAGCCGCCCTCCGGTCGGTATCTGGTGGGCCAGGGGCCGCGTATCCGGGCGGGCGAGTGCCCAATGGGCGTCACCACTGTCATTTCATTCCGGCTCGGGCAGTCATTGCGGGCCCGGCCCGCAGTGGCCGGGAGATCGGCCTGGAGGTGATTGGCCTTGGCCGTGAGCGGGCCGCTCCTGGGCGCAGATGCCGCTGGTCACGGCCAGGATCGCAGTGGCTCGCCGGCCCTGCCGAAGACCGCAGATTGGATACGTAAAGTACACAAGCAGATTCGCTAAGTAGTATTGGATAAAATGTGACGGGCCAAACGGAGGTTTGTGTTGTCGCGGCGGGCCGAACTCGCTAGTTTCCCCGCGAACAGAGTTTTTCCTTACGAAACCCGAGGTGACCACGCGTGGCTCTTCCCCCACTGACCCCCGACCAGCGGGCTGCTGCTCTTGAGAAGGCTGCGAAGGCTCGCAAGGAGCGTGCCGAGATCAAGAACAGGCTCAAGCACGCTTCGACCAGCTTGCCTGACGTCCTCAAGGAGGGGCAGACCGACGACGTCATTGGCAAGATGAAGGTATCGGCACTGCTTGAGTCCATGCCTGGCGTGGGCAAGGTAAGCGCTAAGAAGATTATGGAGCGACTCGGCATTGCGGAGTCGCGGCGAGTTCGCGGGCTCGGAGCGAACCAGCGCGTCGCGCTGGAGCAGGAGTTCCGCGACGTCTGAGTCGCTCAGGCGCCTGGTGCGGGGACGGGGGTGCGTCGTCCATGACCGGTACGGCCGTCGGGCCGCCGTCGGACGCCGTCGATCCCGTCCCCGCAGGCCTGACCGTGCTGTCCGGGCCGTCCGCTGTCGGCAAGAGCACCGTCGTCCGCGCGATCCGGCGTGGCTGCCCGCATATCTGGCTGTCCACCTCGGTAACTACCCGTAAGCCCCGCCCGGGGGAGAAGCACGGGCGCGAGTACTTCTTCTGCGACGAGCAGCAATTCACCGAGCTCGCTGCGGCAGGCGAGTTGCTGGAGTGGGCGCGCTATGCCGGTAACTACTACGGCACGCCCCGCGCCGCAGTAGCCGAGCGGCTCGCCGCCGGCGTCCCGGCCCTGCTTGAGGTCGACGTGGTCGGTGCGCGGCAAGTTCGGGCCGCCGTGCCCGGTGCGCTGCTTGTCTTCCTCGCCCCGCCCTCGTGGGACGAGCTGGTCCGCAGGCTGACCAGCCGGGGAACGGAGTCCGCCGAGGTCATGGAGCAGCGGCTGGAAGCCGCGAGGGCTGAGCTTCGGGCGGAGGGTGAGTTCGACGTCACGCTGATCAACACGTCAGTACGGGACGTGTGCGCTCAGCTGGTAGCCTTGATGACTGCCCAGCCGGCGGAATTGCCGGCCAGCTAGGGCTTTGTGATCTGGAAGGCGGACGGTGGCAGGGACTCCGGCGCAAGAGGGAATCATCAATCCGCCCATCGACGAGCTGCTCGATGTGGTGGACAGCAAGTACGGCCTGGTGATCATGGCATCGAAGCGCGCGAGGCAGATCAACGCCTATTACGCGCAGCTCGGCGAGGGCCTGCTTGAGTACGTGGGACCGCTGGTTGAGACCCGGGTCCAGGAGAAGCCGCTGTCGATCGCGCTGCGCGAGATCAGCGAGGGCCTCCTGCAGGCCGAGCCTGTGGAAGCCCCAGCGTCCTGACCTGACATCGGCAGCCGGCCGTGCGCATCGTTCTGGGGGTCGGCGCGGGCATCGCCGCCTACAAGGCCTGCGAGCTGCTGAGGCTGCTCACTGAGTCCGGCCACGAAGTGCGGGTCGTGCCGACGCCGGATTCGCTCCGCTTCGTGGGCTCAGCCACCTGGGAAGCGCTATCGGGTCAGCGTTGCAGCACTAGCCAGTGGGACTTCGTGCACGAGGTCCCGCATGTGCGGATAGGGCAGCATGCCGACCTGGTGATCGTCGCTCCGGCCACCGCCGACCTGCTGGCCCGCGCGGCGACCGGCCTCGCACCTGACCTGCTGACCAATGTCCTGCTAACCGCCAGCTGCCCGGTGCTGTACGTGCCGGCGATGCACACCGAGATGTGGCAGCACCCGGCGACGGCCGCCAACGTCGCGACGCTGCGCGGCCGGGGCGCCCTGGTGCTCGACCCGGCGTCCGGGCGGCTCACCGGCGCGGATAGCGGCCCCGGCAGGCTCGCCGAGCCGGAAGAGATCTACGCCGTGGTGGTCCGGGTGCTCGCCAGGGGAGCCGCGGCCCTGCATCCTGACCTGGCTGGAAGGCACGTCGTCGTGTCCGCCGGAGGGACCAGGGAGGAGCTTGACCCGGTTCGCTTCATCGGCAACTGGTCTTCGGGCAGGCAGGGTTACGCCCTGGCCGTGACGGCCGCTTCGCGCGGCGCTCAGGTGACGCTGGTGGCGGCGAATACCGGGCTGCCTGACCCGGCCGGCTCGAAGGTGGTCCAGGTGACCTCGGCCGTGCAGATGCAGGAGGCAGTGCTCGCGGCGGCGCACGATGCCGACGCCGTCGTGATGGCGGCAGCGGTGGCGGACTACCGGCCGCTGAACCGCAGCGACCGCAAGCTGAAGAAGGCCGGCGGCGCGCCCGCGCCGATCGAGCTGGCCGAGAACCCGGACATCCTCCGCGAGCTGAGCTCCGCGCGCCGGCCTGGCCAGGTCGTCGTCGGATTCGCTGCCGAGACCGACAACCTGATCGCGCACGGGCTGGCAAAGCTCAGGGCCAAGGGCTGCGACCTGCTGGTGGTGAACAAGGTCGGGGCCGGCCTGGCGTTCGGCACCGCGGACAATGAGGCGGAGATCCTGGCTGCCGACGGCGAGCGCACCCCCGTGCCGCGCGGTCCCAAGGAGACGCTGGCCGACGTGATCTGGGACCTCGTGGCCGCCAGGCTGGACTGACCCGGGCAGCGGCGTTGCGGCCCGCCTGGGCCGGTGCCGCACCCGCTGACGGCCTGCACCGCTAAACTTCGGCGAGACCTCGCCCCGGGCAAGGCGGGGCCTTGCTGCGGAACGAGCGGGGCCCGTTACGAAAGAAAAGGATCCCACGTGGCACGTCGGCTGTTCACATCTGAGTCTGTTACTGAAGGTCATCCCGACAAGATGGCTGACCAGATCAGTGACACCATTCTCGACGCGATGCTCAAGGGCGATCCGAACAGCCATGTCGCCGTCGAGACGCTGATCACCACGGGCCAGGTGCACGTCGCCGGCGAGGTGACCACCGACACGTACGTCGACATCCCCGGCCTGATCAGGGACAAGATCCTGGAGATCGGCTATGACTCCTCGGCCAAGGGCTACGACGGCGCCTCCTGCGGCGTGTCCGTGTCGATCGGCTCGCAGTCACCCGACATCGCGCAGGGAGTCACCCACGCGTTCGAGCACCGGGAGGGCGAGGGCGAGGACGAGCTTGACCGCCAGGGCGCTGGTGACCAGGGGCTGATGTTCGGATACGCGTGCCGGGAGACCCCTGAGCTGATGCCACTGCCGATCATGCTCGCGCACCGGCTGTCCCGGCGCCTGGCCGAGGTCAGGCACAACGGCGAGATCCCCTACATCAGGCCGGACGGCAAGACCCAGGTCACGATCGAGTACTCGGCCAACGAGCCGGTCCGCCTCGACACCGTCGTCGTCTCGACGCAGCACGCGCCGGCGATCGACCTGAAGGCACTGCTGATGCCCGACATCCAGGAGCGCGTGGTCGAGCCGGTGCTCGCCGGGCTGGACATCGACAAGGCCGGCTACCGGCTGCTGGTCAACCCGACCGGCCGCTTCGAGGTAGGGGGCCCGATGGGAGACGCGGGCCTGACCGGCCGCAAGATAATCATCGACACCTACGGCGGCATGGCGCGCCACGGCGGCGGCGCGTTCTCCGGCAAGGACCCGTCCAAGGTCGACCGCAGCGCGGCCTACGCCATGCGCTGGGTGGCGAAGAACGTGGTGGCCGCGGGCCTGGCCGACCGGTGCGAGACGCAAGTCGCGTACGCGATCGGCAAGGCCAAGCCAGTGGGCTTGTTCGTCGAGTGCTTCGGCACCGAGCATGTCTCGCTTGAGCGCATCCAGGATGCGGTGCTCGCCGTGTTCGACCTGCGACCCGCGGCGATCATCAGGGATCTCGACCTGCTACGGCCGATCTACGCGCGAACCGCGACCTACGGCCACTTCGGCCGCGAAGAGCCCGACTTCGAGTGGGAGCGCACGAACAAGACTGAGGCGCTCAGGGCGGCCGCCGGACTGTGACCGCGCAGCCCGGCGCGCGCACTGCGACGCGGGCTGCCAGGCCAGCAGCGGGCCAGGCGACCCGGAATGGCGGCACGCGGGCCAGGCCCTCAGGCAACAGCGCCAGGCGAGCTCCGGCGGCGAGCGAGCCGATCGCAAGGGTGGCCGTGGACGTGCCGCTGCCGCACCTGGACCGGCTCTTCGATTACCTGGTGCCTGAGCCGCTCGCCGCGTCAGCCGTGCCGGGATGCCGGGTCCGCGTGCGCTTCTCCGGCCGGCTGACCAGCGGATACCTGATCGAGCGCGGGTTGGAATCGGAGCACGCCGGCCGCCTGGCCTTCCTCGAGCGAGTGGTCTCACCCGAGCCGGTGCTGACGCCGGAGATCGCCGTGCTGGCACGCGCTGTCGCCGACCGGTATGGCGGGACCCTTGCGGACGTGCTGCGGCTGGCCATACCGCCACGGCACGCGGCCGCCGAGGCCGCGAGCTCAGGGACACCGGCGGTGACCGCGGTCCCGGCGCCGTCGGCCGGGCCGTGGGCGCGCTACCCGGCGGGCCCGTCCTTCCTGGCCGCGATCGCCGACGGCCGCGCGCCGCATGCGATCTGGTCCGCACTGCCAGGACCGCAGTGGCCGGACGAGATCGCGCGGGCTGCGGCTGCCGCCTCGGCGGCCGGCCGGGGAGCGCTGATCGTGGTTCCCGATGCGCGTGACCTCGGCCGGCTGGAGATTGCGCTCAGCGCCGAGCTCGGCCAGGACGGCTACATCAGCCTGCAGGCGCAGCTCGGCCCGGCGGAGCGCTACCGCCGCTGGCTCGCCGTGCTGCACGGGCAGGTGCAGGTGGTGGCAGGAACCCGCTCGGCCATGTTCGCCCCGGTGGCCAGGCTCGGCCTAGTGGTGATCTGGGATGACGGCGACGACCTGCACGCCGAGCCCCGCGCGCCCTACCCGCACGCGAGGGACGTGCTGCTGCTGCGGGCCCACCAGCGCGGAGCCGCGGCGCTGGTCGGCGGTTTCGCCAGGACGGCCGATGGCGCGCAGCTCATCGCGACGGGGTGGGCCCGGCCGCTGGTCGCCGGCCGGGAGGTCATCCGGCAGCATGCTCCGCTGGTCCGGACCGCGGGCGAGGATGCCGAGCTCGCCCGCGACGAGGCCGCGCGCAGCGCGCGCATGCCCGGCCTGGCGCTGCGGACGGCCAGGGACGCGCTTGCCTCCGGGCCAGTCCTGTTCCAGGTACCGAGGCAGGGCTACCTGGCCGCGGTCGCCTGCCAGCGTTGCGGAGCCCGGGCCAGGTGCGGCACGTGCTCCGGCCCGCTGGCGCTGGGCGGACCGGGCCAGCCGCTGCGCTGCGGCTGGTGCGGGGCGGTCGGCCCGCGTGCTTGCGCCAGCTGTGGCGATACCGGGCTGCGCGCCCTGGTGACCGGTGCCCGGCGGACCGCGGAGGAGCTCGCCAGGGCCTTTCCTGGCGTTGCCGTGCGCACATCCGGTGGCTCGGCCGTGCTGGCTGAGGTTCCGGCCAGCCCGGCGATCGTCATCGCCACGCCCGGTGCAGAACCGCCGGCGCCAGGCGGCTACGCAGCCGCTGTCCTGCTCGACACCTGGGCGCTGCTCGGGCGGCCGAGCCTGAACGCCGCGCAAGAGGCCCTGCGGCGCTGGATGAACGCGGCAGCGCTGGTGCGTCCTGGACCGCAGGGCGGGACCGTCGTCATGATGGCCGACCCGGCTCTGCCGGTCGTGCAGGCGCTGATCCGCTGGGACGGCGACAGGCACGCGGAACGTGAGCTTGCCGAGCGCGAGCAGCTTGGGTTCCCGCCCGCAGTGCGGATGGCCGCGCTGACCGGACCGGCCGCGGCCATCCGCGGGCTGCTGGAGGCTTCAGCCTTGCCGGGGGAGGCGCAACTGCTCGGGCCGGTCCCCGTGCCGAGGCCCGGAACTGCTGCGGCAGCCGGGGAGTACCAGGCTGAGACGGTGCGCTTCCTGGTCCGGGTGCCGTCTGCGGCCGGGACGGCACTGGCAGTCGCGCTGCGTGCCGGGCTGGCCGTGCGCTCTGCGCGCAAGGACCCCGAGACAGTCCGTCTCCAGCTTGACCCGGCCGAGCTGATCTGACGAGATGGCGATCAGGCCGTAAGGTGCTTGGGTGGCAAGTTCAAGTCAGCGGCCGGAAACGCCGACAGATGTCGAGGGGCGCCCGGACTGGGTCGCGTCCGCCGAGGTGGCTGACATGATGACCGGAAGTCATACCGACTCAGGCGAGCGCAGGAACATGCCCTCCGTGCGGCTTGCCCCGCGCGAGGAGCT
>JASHXW010000127.1 GCA_030043395.1 Streptosporangiaceae bacterium | reverse complement strand
TCGTCCTGCCCAGCCAGCACGCCACCGCCGGACCGGTATCCGGCCGGCGGGTAATGGCAAGCCCCGACGACGACGGCGGCCTGCTCGGCGGACTCGACGTTCGGCACGATCACCCCCGAGCACCCCAGGTCGAGCGCACGGCCGATATCGGCAGGATGGGCGAACCTGACCCGGCCGACCGGCACCGCTCCGGCGTTGGAGATCGCGGCAGTCAGGGCCGGCAGGTCACTCTCGGTCGCGCTACCGTGCTGGAGATCGATCACGACGTAATCCAGCCCAGCCGCTGCCATCGCACGTGCGGCGACGACGTTGGCAATGGTGACCCAGCCGCCGTAGAGCACCCTGTTTTCGGCCAGCCGCGCGCGCATCGATGCGATCTGCATAGCGGACACCCTACGCGGCGCTACTCAAGTTGCCCTCCCAAGGTTGGCAGCTTCGGGCAGGCGATAGTCTCTTCCCGATGTTGCAGAGGATCCTGAATTGACTGTTTCGCTAACTACGGCCGGACTCTGGGTTACGGCGGCCGAGCGAGCGGCCCTGCTAATCGGCCTGGCGATCGCGCTCGGCGGCCTTGCGGGGCGTGGCGTCGCCAGGAACTACAAGGGCGAGTTCCCCGCGCCGCTGCCTGATCCCTGGGCATACCAGGGCTCGCTGGTCGGCATGGGCGCGTCAGCGCTGCTAGTGGTGACTGCCATCATCGGCCCGCACCTGGCGGCTGAGCTGGCGCGCCCTCCGGTAGCAGGCGCCCGCGCGCACGGCACGCTCGTCTTCGCCGCGATCGAGTTCGTCTGCTTCGGGATCGCCGCGCTGCTGGCCAGGAGGCAATCGACCAACACCATTCAGCCGCTGCTCATCGTGGTGCTCGCCGAAGGGCTGCGCTCACACCCCGAGGGAGTCTTGCCGCTGGCCGGAGCGCTGCTTTCCATCTGCCACCTGCTGCCAGCTGTCGTCTGGGCCGGCATGCTGGTCTACACCCTGCGGGCAGCGATGGCCTGGCGCAATGACCAACCGGCGATGCGCGGCCTCCTGCAGCTCTACTCCGGCGCCGCGGCCTGGCTGTTCGCGGTCGTCATCGTCACCGGACTGGTCCTTGCGCTGCTGACCGTGCGCCACCTCGACGCGCTGACCTCGACATACGGAGTGATCCTCATCGTCAAGGCCGCACTAGTCGTGGTGGCCGCCACGCTGGCGGTCATCGGCCGTACCTGGCTGCGCCGCCCGGCAGCCATAGGCACCGGGCCAGCTCGCGCCACCAGGGTCGAGTCCGGTGTGCTGATAGCCGTTCTGGTGATAACGGCCATCCTCACGGTCGTGACGCCGCCGGCCAAGACGGCATACCAGGCTGGCGCCACTACCAGGGTCGTGCGGCAAGTCATGCCGGCAGGTCATAGCTAGGCTGTGCACATCAGCCGGGAGGAGGTCAGCGTGCCGAAGGCCAGCGACCACGACCCGGCCAGGCAGGCGAGCATCACGCCCCAGCTTTCGGTGCGGGGTGGCCTAGCGGCGGTGGATTTCTACAAGGCTGCGTTCGGCGCCGACGTCGTCTACCAGGTAGGCGGTACCGGCGGGAACGAGAGCATCGTGGCAGAGCTCTCCGTGCAGGGAGCGTCGTTCTGGGTGGCTGACGAGTCGCCGCCACACGGCAACTTCAGCCCTGAATCGCTCGGCGGAGCGACGACGCGGATGCTGCTGATCGTCGCTGACCCTCAAGCCGCGATCGACCGGGCTGTCGCCGCCGGCGCCACCCTCGTGCACCCCGCGGCGCGCGAGCATCGCTGGCTGCTCGGCCGGGTCACCGATCCCTTCGGCCATGACTGGGAGATTGGCAAGCCGCTGATCCCCTGGCCACCAGCGCAGCCGGCAGCACGCCAGCCCGTACCTCAGCCCGCTGCCGAGGCCTAGCTAGCTGCCGAGGCCTAGCTAGCTGTTACAGCACCCGGCGGCGTCGGCGCAGGAACGGCCAGCAGATCAGGGCCACAATGGCGCCACCGAAAGTCAGCCAGGCGCCGATGCGCAGGTCCTGGTAGGCCAGGTTGGCCGCTTTGTAGTGCGAGATGTTCAGCGCTATCCACAGCCCGCCAGCGAGAAGCGTGAGGAGCGCGAACAACCCCACAATCATCCTGGACGCGAGCAGGGCGCCGAGCACCACGAGAATGCCGCACGCGAGCACCACGAACGAGAACGAGTTGAAGTAGGTGTTGCACGGCTGGTACGACCAGTGCAGCAGCCCGGTGACCGCTGTGTCCTTGATGCCTGATGCTGGCCGGGATCCGGAGTGCTTGACCCATCCAAGCCTCGAACCCGCGACGATCGCGAGCCCGCAGAGGATAATCAGGACTGCTACAGCTGCACGCCCGCGCTTGCTCATGCCGGAACATTACCGCCGGCATGCCGTCAGATATCTCAGCCTTAGGCCGTGTTTTGCCGCTCGAAAACTCAGCTGACCCGGCGCCCGGTCCGCTTTACCGTTGTGCCATGGCCGATCACGCCCAGGCATTGCTCAGCGGGCCGCGCGGGCGGCGGCTGTGCTGGGAGCTGATCGACTGCGACTCCGGTCACCCCGGCTGGTCCCGAGTCTGGGATGCGGCATCGACCGGAGACCTGTCCGGTCATGCTCGCGACCTTGCCGACGCGATCGCCGCGACCGACCTGTCCGCCCTCGCTGCCACGTCGGAGGAGCTTGAATTGCTGCCGGCACTCGGCCGGACGGCGGCACTCGCGATGTACTGGCAGGCACCCGACCCAGAAGATGTCGCCCTGGAGAACGGCGCCGTCCGCGACGCGCTGCTGCCGCTAGCGCACGCGGCCACCGCCGCCCCGGCGGCGCAATGGTGGCCGTCTTCGATCGCGCTCGACAGTCAGCACACAGCGGAGTGGCCGGGCATGGACGACGAGGCGAGCCGCAGCGCATGGGTGGACCTGGCGACATGGCGATCGAGGACCCTGGCCGACGAAGAGCAAGCGGCGAGCAGGCCGGCCGACCCTGCCGCCTCCTGGAGCGGCAACTGGTGGTCGACCCCGGCCGGGCTGCTCGCGACCACCCGGGCACTACCGGGAGTCGGCGCGGTCGGGCTCGCCGTGATGGAGGACAGCTGTGGCTGGAACCAGGCCACCTGCCGCCCGATCGAGTCGAACGCGGGAGCTCGCGTCTACGAGATCACTGGGCCCGACAGCTGGGCGGATCTGGTCGCGCGTTACCCGCTCGACGTCACCAAGTCCAGGCGGCATGACTGGTGGCGCGTATCGGGATGGTCGGGCACCTGGCTGATCCCCGACTTCGCGGCCGTCGCCAACGACTACGACGCGGTCCACCTCAGCGTCCTGGGCTACCTCAGCACCGCGGGCCGGGCGTTGCCGGCCGGAGACGCCCGGACTGTGCTGGCCGGCTGGGATCCTGACAAGACCTACTGGCTGAACGACGTGCTGCGCTTCTGTGGTCCGGCGGCGAACTGGGTGCTCCTGCAAGACGGTCCCGTCGACCGCTGGAGCCCGGTTACGCAATGACCCATACGCGGAACGCAGTGCTTCCTGCCCCCGTCGCCCACATCGCCGCTGGCCGACCCGCCCGCCTGGCCTGGGAGAACATCGTCGGCGGCCGGACCTTCGAGGTCGGCGACGGCCCGGGCCGGTGCTTCGTGAAATGGTCGCCAGTCAGCGCTGGCATCGACCTGGCGGGCGAGGCGGTGCGGATGACCTGGGCGGCGAAGTTCACGCCAGTGCCGCGGCTGCTGGCAAGCGGCTCCCACGAGGGCGGGTCCTGGCTGGTGACCGCACCGCTACCCGGGCGCAACGCCGTGCAGGACAAGTGGATCGCCGAGCCGCGTACGGCGGTCCGGGCGATTGGCGAGGGGCTGCGAGCCATGCACGAATCGATGCCCGTCGCAGGTTGCCCGTTCTCGTGGATGGCGCACGAGCGTGTGGACTGGGCTTCGAACGCTGCCGCCGCGGGACTGCTCGACCCGGCTGCTGGCTGGGACCCGATCGACAGCTACCCGTCGGTCAGCGATGCCATCGACGAACTCACCAGGATCCCGCCGGTCGACAAGCTCGTCGTGTGCCACGGCGACGCCTGCGCGCCGAATACCCTGCTGACCGACGACGGCTGCTGGTCGGGCCACGTCGATCTCGGCCAGCTAGGCGTTGCTGACCGGTGGGCCGATCTCGCCGTCGCCACTTGGAGCTCGCAGTGGAACTACGGCCAGGGCTGGGAAGGCGAGTTGCTCGCCGCCTACGGGGTCGCTCCTGACCCGGAGCGGACTCGCTATTACCGGATGCTGTGGGACTTCGGCCCCTGATGAGCCACGACCGCGAGATGCTCCGCTCCATCTGAGCGGAGCTAGATGCTAACCCACGACCGTCTCGCTGGCACTATGAGGCGTGGGAACGTGGGAAGCGACCGACGCCGAGCTCGTGTGCGCGGCGCGGCGCGGTGGCAATGCAGCAAACGCCGAGGAGCCGCTTGCTGAGCTGCTGCGACGGCACTGGGATACTGCCACCTCCCTCGCCGCGCGTGTCCTGCAGTCGCAGGATCTCGCCCGCGACGCCGTGCAGGAGGCCGCGATCGCGGCCATGACCAACCTGGACCGGCTGCGCTCGCCCGATCGCTTCGGCGCATGGTTC
>JASHXW010000126.1 GCA_030043395.1 Streptosporangiaceae bacterium | reverse complement strand
TCCAGATCGATGTCCTGCCGGTGTTCACTGGCAACTTCGAGGAGCTGGATCCAGAGCTAGCCGAGCTGATGCGGCTTGAAGAGGCCGAGCGGCTCGGCCTTGCCGACCAGGGCCCTAGCGATCAGGGCCCCGGTGGCTATGACCCTGAGCTGGAGGAGCTTATGCGGCTGGAGGAAGAGGGCGGGTAACGCCGAAGTCGCTGCCCCGCCTTGCTACCGCAGCGAGCACCTTCGAGCACCTTCCAGGACCCTTCAGGACCTTCAGGCAATGAACCTCTCGACGGTCCGGACGAACCTTACGCCCTCCTGAAACAGGAAGTCGTGGCCCGCATCGCGATACATGAGCAGCCTCGCGCCGGGCACGCTGCTGGCTAGCTGGCGGTCGTTGGCAGTTGCGATGAACTGATCCTGCGTTCCGTCGGCGACCAGCGTCGGCACGTGAATGTCTCCCACCAGCCGGCCTGCGGGATCCTGTCCTGCGAACCATTGCTGAACCGCGAGATACTCCTTGTGCTCGGTTGCGGCGGACACTCCGTAGAAGCCCGGGTACTGCTTGATGGCGTTGACGTACGCCATGGCTGCGGCCGCCTGGTTCTTCGGGAAGACCAGGGACAGTTGGCTCGCGGGGTTTGGCGCGGCGATGGCAGCGGCGTGCCGTAGCGGCAATGCCTTCCCGGTTCCGGGCGCGGATGCGGCCAGGATCAGGCGGCTTACCTGGGCCGGATGGCGGACGGCGAGAACCTGGGCGATCATGCCTCCCATCGACCATCCGAGTACGGCCGGGCGATGTAGCCGCAGTGCGGAGATCAGGGCGCTGGTCTGGCTGGCCATGGCGGTGATGGTCAGCTTCGCGGTCCCCGGGAGCGCAGTGGTCCGGCCGACCTCCGCGTTGTCGAAGACGACAACCTTGTGATGGGCTGCTAGCGCGTCGACGAAGCTCGGCGGCCAGTAGTCCATGGATGCATCCCCGCTGACGATGAGAAGCAGCGGCGTCCCGGTGCCGAGCTCGCGGTACCCGATCGTCCCGGCGGGAGTGTGGACGGTTCGGATGGGTGCGGTTAAAACGTTCGGCGCGCCGCCGGACCCACATCCCGCAAGCGCGACCGCCGCGCAGGTCACTGTCAGCAACTGACAAATCGCGGATCTTCTGCGGTCTGTCCTGGCGGGCATCGGGACCGCCTCATTCCTCGCGCGCGACTCTTGCTAACCGAGCTGTACCTGGCGACGGACGAATGTAACACATGGTAAGGATCGGAGAAGGGGTAGGTCAACGACTATTCCGATGAGTCGGAATAAAAGCACTGTAAAGCTACTCCGACTTGTGGTCGTGCCCATTGCCAGGGCCAATCAGGCATGCACCTGTGGTCAGTTGCGCTGACACGCGGAGAAGGCGATCACCCCGTAAAGTCAGTCGCTGAGTCCCCAGAAAGGCCCGTGCAGGCCAACGGCGCGGAAGTAGTCAGCGGCACTCTGCGGGTCTTTGCGCTGGTAGGGGCTGTCCAGGCGACCGCTATACCAGCCGGACGCCAGGCGCCACAACGTGGCGAGATCCATGACGTAACCCTGCGCCTGGCCAGTACTGACGAGCCATGCCTGCACGCAGCCCTCGGAACAGAAGAGTCGCTGGTTCGAGCAGGTGTAGACCACGTCGTCCCATGCCCTGTCCATGGGGACCAGGAAGTGAGCGACTTCGGAACCCTCCGGCGGTCCGGAGCGCGTGACTGTCCATGCCAGTGGCCGGCTGCAGGCAGGACAGGTGGTCGCAACCAGGGCGCTCGGCTCATCCCTCACTAGGTGGGGGATGGCGAAGCTGTCCCAGGCGCACCCGCCCCGCCACAGGGTCCGTTCCCCCATCACGGAGAACCCTAGGTTCACGGTGGTGAAGGGATGCGCCATCACGACGTTGCCTGACTGGTCCAGCGCGAGGTGGTGCTGAGCTGCGAGGTCGGCAATGGCGTCGTTGACCTGTGCCTCGTCGACCACGGCCAGATCTCGGATCTGCTGGCGGCTCGGTGCGTGTCCCTGAGCGGCAAACGTGTCGTAGATGGCCCGGCGCACCCGCTCCACAACGTCATCGTCCACAGCTACTCCGCCTGCTCGATGGTGACCACGATCTTGTGGCCTTCCGAGGTGCCCATGCCCGAATGGCAAGTGCCTTGGCCGCGGCATGCCTCGGGTCCGCGTTCAACAAGAGCGATAAGGCAGTATCTCTCGACTGGACGTGGAAGCATCCAGCACATGAAGGGCACACTTACGCAAGACGGCACAATCAGCGACGCCACGAAGCCGGGGATCGAACAGGCGGTCGCCGGGGGAGCGTTTTTCTGGCTTGACTTCGACACCCACGATCCAGGACCCGACGACGACGTGGTCGGGTTGCTGACCGACACCTTCCATTTCCATCCCGTCGCGGTCGAGGCCGCACAACGGTTCGGTCAGCGCCCCCGAATCGACGACTACGACGACTTCGTCCACATCGTCACCTTCGGCATGGCCGCAGACGCCAAGAACGTCGCCGAGGTGCACTGTTTCGTCACCGGCAGTTTCATTATCAGCATCCACCAAGGCGACTGCCCTGCCCTGGCGACCGTGCGTGAGCGAATTGCGAGCCACCACGCATCCAGGGTGGCGGCACCGCAGGTGGTCATCTTGTACCTGATCATGGACAGCCTGATCGACTCTTTCTTCCCGGTTCTGTCTGCTTTCGACGACTCGATCGACGACCTCGAGGGTGCCATCCTGAAGAACCCCACCGAGCAGCAACTCGGGACTCTCTTCGAGATGAAGAGGCAGATCATGACGATCCGCAAGGTCGTCGACCCGCAACGCGACATGATCTCGAGCCTGAACTCCGGGATGGTGACGATTCCGGGATTGACTGATCAGGGCTCGGCTTACTTTCGCAACCTCTACGACCACCTGATCCGCATCAGCGACATGGTCGACGCGTACCGGGACCTGCTTGGCGGCGCGATGGACACGCACCTGTCCATGGTGTCCAACCGGCTGAACGTGATCATGAAACAGCTGGCCATGATCGCGACCATCTTCCTGCCCCTGGGCTTCCTGACCGGGTTCTTCGGACAGAACTTCGCCTGGCCGATCGCCCATCTGCAACTCGGGCTCGGCTACTGGCTCTTCCTCGGCATCGGCTCCGAGGTGGTGGCGATCTTGCTCCTCGTTGTCCTCTTCAAGAAGCGCGGCTGGCTTGGCAGCGGCCCGACAGCGTAAGTGACGGATTGATCGCACCGGCACGATTGCCGCGGCCGGGCGGCCGGGCTCCATGCCGACCACGGAAGGAAACCGAACACCTACTCCTAGTAACATCGCCTGGAAGCTCCGTCGTTAGCGGAGCGTGACCGCATTAGTGGAGGTCCCAGATGGCCGAGCTCCCAGCACCGCCAGAGGGAATCGTGCTGGCTCACTTCATCGTGTCTGACGATGTCGAGCGCTCTCGGCGCTTCTACACCGAGGTGCTTGGCGGCAGGGTCGTCTTCTCCGGAGACGTGACCTATGTCGCGCTGGCCAACAGCTGGATCATCATCAATGTCGGCGGAGGCCCTACCGACGACAAGCCAACGGTCACCCTGGAGACGCCACGCGACCCCAACCGGGTCAGCAGCTTCCTCAATATCCGGGTCAAGGACATTCACGCGGTGTATGCCGAGTGGAGTGCCCGGGGCGCTCAGTTCCTGACGCCGCCGAAGCAGCATCAATACGAGATCCGTTGCTACATCCGCGATCCCGACGGCTATCTCATCGAAGTGGGGCAAACTACCGACCCGACGGGGGACTGGCACCCCGCCCACTGGCCGCCGAGTACGCGCTCTGGCGATTCTGAGTGACCACCGCGCTCATCGGCACCGGCGGCCTCGGGTCGGTCATCGCCCGCCTGCTCGCGTCAGGTGGGGAGACACTCCGGCTATCGAGCGCGAGCAAGGAGTCGGCACAAGCGCTCGCGGGTGAGGTCGGTCGTGCTGCAGTCGTCGCGATCGACAACCGCGATGCGCTGCAGGATGCCGATGCCGTCGTCCTCGCGCTGCGGTTCACC
>JASHXW010000125.1 GCA_030043395.1 Streptosporangiaceae bacterium | reverse complement strand
CTTGGTCGTCGATCCGCAGTCCAGCAGAGCAGGCACCCGCGTGAACGACTTCGCCTTAGCTTTCCCGAAGAACACGGACAGGACGCAGCCGAGGTTGTAGCCGCCGATCGTCACCTTGGTCCCGCCCGCCGCCGGACCAGAGGCTGGCTTGACTGAGGTCACGCGCGGGTTACCCGGTGGGTAGATGTACATCCGGTCGCGGGCTATCTTCTGGCTGCAGCCAGTCACGGTGCACACCCGGACGTTGACCAGGGCCGGGTTCTGCGCGACGGTCTGCGTGTCCAGGCTCGTGTTGCTGGCGACCGAGAACGTGTACTGGGTGCCAAGCGAGTACGGCGACTTAGCGTCGCTGAACTCGACCAAGGTGGTCTGGCCGGCGAACCCAGCCCCGCTCACCCGGATCGGGGTTCCGCCAGAATCAGCGGCTCCGGAGATGCCATCCAGCTTGGTGGCGTTGACCGTGTTCACGACGCCGGTCACGGTCGGCACGCCCGCGTAGGTCACGGTCACCGGGGCTGACTGGCCGGCCAGCGTCCTGACGCTGAACGGCACGGCCGCCGAGCTCGGCGTCAGCGGCTCAGGCGGCGCCTCGATCTGGATTTGCGTTCCGGTCATGAATACGTAGTTGGTGGCCATGGACGACTCCTGGGCGGGATCCCCGAAATCGGCCCAGTCGATCGTCAGCGGGTCGAGGCCGACCCCGCTGGCCGTTATCACTGTCCCGCCGTTCTCGCTCGCCAGGCTGGCGGCTCCGGACGAGGTCGACACCGAGGTAATCGACGGCGCAGGAGCATAGTCGAACTCCGTCGGCGCCTGCATCGTCTCGCATCTGCAGCCAGGCGGAGCCACCAGGACACCGAGCGAGTTGAGCGTGACGGCGCCTTCGACTGGCGGCAGGATCGTGCTGGTCGCGCTGAGGCCCCGCGCGTTGCCGACCCTCACCTGCACCTGGCAGATGTCGTTCTTCGCGTTCTCGCCCGCGTACACGCCGCCCGAAGGCAAGGGCGAGCACTTGGTGGCGCCGGAGTAGGCCGGAGGAGTGGCCGTGATCCGGTACGGACTGTGCACCGTGAACGAGACGGCTCGCACTCCGCCGAACGTCACGGTTGTCGCACCCGAGAAGCCGGAGCCCAGGATCGTGACCGGTCTCGGGGCCGATTCCGGCCCGCCGTACGGAATCACGCCCGTGACGCTCGGGACGGCCTTCCTGCCGCTGGTGTCCACGTACTCGAAGACCGAGTTCGGCCCAGGGGCACTGGACTGGTCGTCCTTCAGCGTCACGATGATGTCGGCCGGTCCCGCGCCATCCTGCGGCGGCGGCGCGAGCGGTGGCCGCACCTGGCTGCCAGGCGGCAGGATCGCCATGATCGTGCTCCCGCTAGTCACGCTGAACGTGCCTGACCGGAGCACGGCAGTGCCGACCTCGATGCTGGCGACGTCCGGCGTTCCACCAGACTCGAACCCGGTGCCGGTGATCTTGACTAGCTCCCCGCCGGCGGTGCTGCCCGAATTCGGCCTCAATCCGGTGACGACCGGCCGGCTTGGCGAAACCGCGGCGCGGCACAGGTAATACGCGAGTCCGGCACGTCCGCCTGATCGGGTGAGCTCGGGAGAGCCCAGGCCAGATGCCAGGTCGTAGCCCTTCGTCGCGGGGAATACCTTCCCGTCGTCCAGGCCGTAGATGTCGTTGTTGCCGGCTTTGACGTCGGTGAAGGATGCCGCATAGCTGGCCGGGTTGGAGGCGACCGCGTAGAGCAGCGGGCTCACGAACCCGACGCCTGCGTGCGTGGCAGGCTGCGAGGCGCAGGTCGAGGATGCGTTGACCAGCGCCGTCAGCGCCGCCCAGATCGGCGTGGCCGAGGACGTGCCCCCGATCGTGCTCCAGCCGCCGCTTGCAGCCTGGTAGATCGTGATCGCCCCGGTGAACTCGTCCGCCTGCGCGGACACGTCGGGCACAAGGCGGCACGGCGTGGCCGACGTCGCGCCGGCAACGGTCGACTGGCAGAAGTTCCTCGGATACCCGTAGGCCTTCTCGACCGCGTTGGCATGGGCGTAGTCCGCGCTGCCCGGCAGCGCTATCCCGGGCACCTCGGCCTGAGCCTGCCATGACGGCATGACCCACGACTGGGAGATTCCGCCGCCGCCACCGCCACCGTCAGCCCCGTCATTCCAGACGTGCTCCAGTGGCGGCTCGGTCGCCGCGTCGATCGTCAGGCCGCCGACGGAGACCACGTAGGGCTGGCTTCCCGGGTCGTCGACCGAGAGCGGGTTCTGCCCGGCGACCGGCGTCGACGTCTCGAAGGTGTTGCAGTCATCGGAGCCGTTGTCACCTGCCGCCGCGAACACCGACTGGCCCTGCGCCGCGGCCTGCTCGAAGAGCTGGTTCTCGGCCTGCTGGAGGCCTGGCTGCCCGGCCTGGATGGCCTGTTCGCACAGGCCCCAGCTCGTGCTGATGACCTGGTCCTGGTCCGCGTCGATCATGGCCGCATAGGGGTCGACCGGGTCGTAGATCACGCCATCGGCGCCGGGACTCACTCCCTCGTAGACGTCGATGGTCGCCCCGGGCGCCAGCGCGGAGACGTCCTCGACGTCGAGTATCGCCTCGCCGCTGCCTGGCCCGGGCGGCTGGCCGCCGTCGACCTTGACGACGTGCAGCCGCTTGAGCATGCTCGCGGCCTTGGCGGCGCCGAAGAAGCAGGTGTCGAAGGTCTTCACGTCCGAGCGCAGGAACGGCTCGAGCTCGTAGATGGCGATGTGCTGGCCCGTGCCGAAGTCACCGGCCCCGTAAAGCCCGAACGCGCCGTAGGAGTGGGCGATCTGGTCGTCAGTCAGCCCCCCGAACTTGGCCGCTGCCGCAGTTGCCTGCGCGCACGGCTTCGGCGAACCAGCGGGGTGCGTGAAGTTGGCCCTCATGGCAGCATGGATCGATCCGCCAGCCGAGGCATTCGCTCGCGGCAGCCCGAGCGGCTGCAGCCTGACCAGGTTGTCCAGGCCCAGGACCGCCGTAACCGAGCGGGCGATCGCCGAGGGCAGCGCCACGGCCGACGTCGTGGCCTGTCCGATGGACCCGTCGCGCAAGCGGTACCGCTCGAGCCGCGTGCTGAAAGCGCTGCCGACGCGCGCCGCAGTACCGCGGAAGTGCACCAGCATGCCATCGCTCGACACCGAAGTGACCCGCAAGCCGTCGGCCCTCAGCTGCGAGACCACCGCGCGGATCGTCGACGGTAGCGGGCCGAACCGTCCGGCGAAGGCATCGGCCGGCAAGTACTGGTGGAACATGGGCGAGCTCTTGTCGGTCACCTCCGCGATGAACCGCACGAGCGCGGCATTGTCACGAGGCTTCAGCACCACCTCGCCGGACACCACGGCGGACCTGGGCACGGCACCGACCGGCATGGCGCCTGTGGGCACGAGCGGGGCGGCCTGGACGCTCTGCATGCGCGGTGGCCCGGAGGACCTGGCCGACGCCGACGCTGACGCTGCCGTCGACGCCGACGCGGCGCCCGGAGCCACCGAAAGCAGCGCCGCTGGCGCGGCCAGGCATGCCAGGAGGCAGGCCACGCGACGCAGCCTCGGCTGGGAAGAGACCAGTTGCCATTGCCCTGAGTGCCACATGCGCCGAACCCTACAGCCGCGCTAGCCGCTCCGAGAGCCGATCAGCGGTGGCCCGCCGTGTCAATCCGGCGAGTTGAAGCTGGCCTTAGCGGGCCTTTACCGTCGGCCTGGCGTCGGCCTGGATTCCGCTACCTAACCCACGCCGCGAATGTGCTCGATCGTGAACTCGCCAGACGGTGATCGGAGCACGCCGACGATGTCGACGCGCAGTTCATCGAAGATCACGCCGTGCGTGAGCACCCAGTGCACGGCCAGCCGCCTTATCCGTCGCAGTTTCGCGTTGGTGACCGCCTCGATCGGCGTGCCATAGCGGACGTCGGACCGGGTCTTCACCTCGCACGCGACGAGAGTCCGCCGATCCGCTGCCACGATGTCCAGCTCCCCGTCGGCGCACCTGTAGTTCCGGTCCAGAATGCGAAAGCCGGCCTTGCGCAGGTGCTCGACGGCCAGTTGCTCGCCCTGCCTGCCGAGCATGTCCTTGGGATGCACGTGAACCACCTCCGGCACCGACCCTGCCGGAGCAACTCACGTCGCGCGATCTGCGGCGAACCTCCTGTGGACGGCCACCCCAACCATCACGAAGCCTGTGGATAACGTCCAGTGGCGAGCACCCGGCTGTCAGTCGCTGGTGCTTCAATAGGGCGGGCTACGCCCGGCGAGCTCAGGGCTCCTCAGGAAGCTGAAGGTCGCTCTTGGCCAGCTCCTCGATGTTCACGTCCTTGAAGGTGACTACCGTGACGTTCTTGACGAACCTAGCGGGTCGGTACATGTCCCACACCCAGGCGTCGCGCATCGTGACCTCGAAGAACACCTCGCCGTTGTCGGCCGTGCGGACCTTCAGGTCGACATCATTCGTGAGATAGAACCTGCGCTCGGTCTCAACCACGTGGGTGAAGAGCCCGACGACGTCGCGGTACTCGCGGTAAAGCTGAAGCTCCATCTCGGTTTCGTACTTCTCGAGGTCCTCCGCGCTCATGTTCTCCCCTCCGACGAGGCGGGCACCCGGGCTGCCAGCTCGGGTCCATCTCCCGGTGCGGTGGCCGGCGAACCGGCAATCATCTCAACGATAGGACCATCTCGCCGGGCGTCCAGACCCGCTAGCCGATCATCCAGACCCGTTAGCCGATCATTCAGACCCGTTGGCCGATCCTCCGGATCCGCTCCCCCGTCCGCCACGCCGTCATCCAGGCCCGCTTGTCCATCCTCGGTGTCTTGCCAGGCCACGGTCCCATCGGCGAGAACGACTCCTCCTGCCTCGGCCACGTCCTCCGGGCCGAGCAACTCCTGAAGCGGATGCGCGGAGCGTCCGAGCCTGGACGACACGTTCACGAACGAGCGGCGGTGCACCGGGCTAGGGCCGTAAGCGTCCAGCGAGGCCATATGACTCGGCGTGGAGTACCCCTTGTGCCTGGCGAAACCGTACTGCGGAAAGTCCGCGTGGAGGGAGCCCATGATCCGGTCCCTGGTCACCTTGGCGACGATGGACGCTGCCGCCACGCACGCGGCGACCTGGTCGCCCTTCCACATGGCCAGCGCGGGGACGGCGAGGCCCGGTACCTCGAAGCCGTCGGTCAGCACGTATCCAGGGCAGGCCGGCAGCCCGGCCAGCGCGCGCCGCATCCCGGCCACGTTGCACACGTGCAGGCCGAGCCTGTCGATCTCGCCCGGCTCGATGATGACCACGCTCCAGGCCAGCGCGGATCGCACGATCTGCTTGTACGCGGCCTCCCTGGCGCGGGCGGTCAGCACCTTTGAGTCAGCGATCTCGGTGCTCTCGTCGCCGGCCCATCGATCGAGGGCGACGGCTGC
>JASHXW010000124.1 GCA_030043395.1 Streptosporangiaceae bacterium | reverse complement strand
GGCCCTCGGCAGGCAAGAGCATTCCCGAGTCCAGGCATTCCTCCAGCGCTTCGGCCGGCGCTGGCGCCAGCTCTCGGAGCAGCCACAGCTCTGCCGACCCCGGCACCACTGCGGCAGCGTCCAGAACGTCGCGCGCAGCCGGCCCAAGCCGCGCGGCCCGCGCCAGGATGGCATCACGGACAGAGGCCGGAACAAGCCTCGTGCCAGCCGCGAGCACTTCCGTGACGAAGAACGGGTTACCGGCTGTCCGCACGTGCAGTTCCCTTGCGCTGATCGCGAGTGGTCCCGCTAGCACGGCCACAGCCTGCTCAGTCAGGCCTGCCAGCTCGACTCTGCCGACTCTGCCGTCTCCGGGGAGGTCACCAAGTACCACCCGCAGCGGGTGGTCACGCGCTAGCTGGTCGTCGCGGTAACTCAGCGCGAGCAGGCAAGGCACTTGCTCGATCCGGCGGGAGACGAACCTCACGACGTCCAGCGTGGCCTCGTCAGCCCAGTGCAGGTCCTCGAGCACCAGCACGGTGGGACCGCGGCGGCGCAGCTCATAAAGCAAGTCGGCGGCCACGTCGAATGCTCGGGCGCCTTGCGCGATGCTCGCTGCCAGCGGCCCGCGGGTGTCCATTGCGAGGTCTTGCAGGGGTCCGAGGGGCCGTGGCGTGAACAACGGGTCGCAGCCGGTCCACAAGATCCGCGCGGAGTCACCGGTGCCATGGCAGAACTCACGCAGCAGCGCTGTCTTGCCGATCCCGGCCTCGCCTGGGATCAGGACCACCTGGCCGCCGGCGTTATTACTGACGGCGAGTGCCTTCCGCAGCACTCTCAGTTGCTCGGACCGCTCCAGCAACTGCTTGCCACCACGACCGGACCCAGATACCCCCGCCATGTCGTGACTCTCCCTTCCGGGCTGGAGTCGCAACCAGCCTGTCCACGCTGCCCGTCATGCGTCGTCGGTAGCGCTGCGGCTAGGCCGCGCTAAGGCGACCGCCTGCACGAGACCAAGACAGGGCCGGACATCGGACATCCTGCGATCCAATATAGGTATGTTGCGGCTCTAATATAGGTACTTGCCAGGCTTAATCTAGGTACTCCGGGCAATTGACGCTGATTGTGATGGCCGGGAGGCTCCCCGAAAGGGAGGGGCCACAGGCCCCGACCACGTCGGCGTTCCCGGGCAGCCTTCGGCTGCCGGGACGCGGGCAACGCGGTACGTGCGGAACTCGGCTTTGCTAGCCGATCCTCAATGGCACGCTCATGAACGGGTCGATGTTATAGGCGAGGCTCACTCGGTGATATCCGTCGGCTATGTCGGCGCCGGGTTTCTGATCGCACACGAGCACCGGGGATAGCTTCTCGCCGTGCAGCAGCTTGAGCAGGTCGCGCTGGACACCGGGATCAGTCAGAGGCAGGGCAGGCAGGCCACTGGCACGCAGGATGTCATTAGCGCGGCGGGCGGTCACCTTAGCCTTCTTCAAGCGACCCACGATCTCGCTGGCGCGCTTCTCATCGAACTTGAGCGACAAGTAGTTATACGCCGCGTCGTAGTCGTGTTCGGCGACGTCCTTGTCCCAGGCGATCGGCGATTTGCTCATTGATCCTCATATAATATGCGCGGAGCCCTCTACCAACTCCGCCTGCGATGCTATCCCTCACGCTTAGGCGAGGAGACGGGGCACCTTCGAGGTTGTGGCCGGGCCAGCCCGTGGCTAGTTCGCTGCCGCGTCGCGATTGCTGCCCGGCAGGAGGAGCGCGGGCACGAACGAAATCGCGGTCAGTCCGAGGACCCAGGCGAACGTCGTGCCGAATGCATGCGTGAGCAGATGGGGATTGCGCGTGGCGGAGATCGCGTGCTGGAGGATGACGGCCAGGATCGCGGTGCCGAGCGCTCCGCCGATTTGCTGGAAGATCCGCACCCCGGTGGTGGCCGACGGGATGGCGCTGTGGGGCAGGCCGACGTAGGCCGCCGTGATGATGGGAATGAGCACGAGGCCGAGCCCGGCGCCGCGCGCGACGAGCACCACGCCGAGAAGCGCTTCGCTCGCGTGGGCTGAAGCGAACACGTAGGGGACCGTCGCGACGGTGAGCAGCACCATGCCGGTGACAGCGACGAGGCGTGCGTTGACGGCCATCTTGTCGATGAGTCGTCCCGCGCCCAGCGCGCCGATCGCCATGCCGAGGCCCTGCGGGGCCAGCAGCAGTCCGGCTTGCAGCGCGGACGCCCCGCGTGCCTGCTGGTAGTACAACGGCAGCAGGAACAGCGCGCCGAACAGCGTGACGCCGGACAGGAACATCATCGTCGAGGACGTCGCGTAGCCGCGGAAACGCAGCAGGCGCAGGTTGAGTACCGGCTCGACGCGGGAGCGCAGCGCGTGCACGCAATACCCGGCGAGGATCGCAACGCCGGCGGCCAGGGGCGCGATCACCTTCACGTGCCCAAACCCGCCGCTGGCTCCCGCCTCGGAGAACCCGTAGACGAAGAGCGCCAGGGCAGGTGAGAGCAGCGCAAGGCCGCGGATGTCGAGGCGCTGGTCAGCATTGATCTCGGTCCGGGGCACCGTGCGCCATGCAAGGACGAGCGCGACCAGGACGATCGGGACGTTGACGTAGAAGATCCAGCGCCAGCTCGTGTTGCTGAGGATCAGGCCGCCGATCACCGGGCCGAGGACCGGACCGGCTTGGGAGGGGATGGCGATGAACGGCACGATGCGCGCTAGCCGCTCACGACCTGCGGCGCTGGCCAGGATCGTCTGTGCGAGCGGGAGCAGCATCCCGCCGCCGACTCCCTGGAAGACGCGAAAGGCGATGAGGCTGCCGGTCGACCAGGCAACGCCGCACAAGGCGGAGCCGGTGACGAAGATGATCAGCGAGATCATCCAGGAGCGGCGTGCGCCGAGGCGCTGGAAGGCCCAGCCGCTGACGGGGATGGTCATCGCCACGGCCAGCACGTAGCCGGTGCTGACCCACTGGATCGTCGAGACGCTCGTGTGCAGGCGACGCTGCAGCGTGTCGATGGCGACGTTGACGATCGTCAGGTCGAGGATCGCCGCGACGACCCCGACGACGATGACGAGCGCGAGCTTGACCCGTGCGGGATCGAGCGGCTCGCTGCGGCTGCGGTCGGATCGGTTGAGGTCAGTGGTAGGAGACACGAACGCTATTCTGTATACGAACAGCGTTCGTGTCAAACGGAGCTATGTTCG
>JASHXW010000123.1 GCA_030043395.1 Streptosporangiaceae bacterium | reverse complement strand
CGCACCGACGGAGTGACGGCCTCGTTTATCAAGGAACTGCTCCGGCGCGCGGCACTGTTCTCGGCCGAGGAAGGCGACGATGACAGGCGGGACACCGAGCCGCTGCGGGTCACCGATGCGCACATGGCCGCAGCGCTTGACCAGCTGCTCGACGCTCGCAGCGAACTCACCCGGGTGCTGCTCGGCGGCGCAGGTCCCGCACAGGACGACGAGTAGTCAGGCCGGCGCCGGCGGCTGGCCTGACTGTCAGATGCGGCCCGTACCTTCAGTGGATGGCTCACTTCGCGCTGACGCTGATCCACGGGGCCGGATGGGACGACTCACGCCCCATCCGCGAGCAGGCTGGCTGGGATCGGCACGCCTCCTTCATGGACGGGCTCGTCGGCGAAGGATTCATCGTTGTCGGCGGACCGCTCGGCGACGGCAGCCGGACACTGCACCTGGTACGGGCCGGCGACGAGCAGCAGATCCGGGCTCGCCTGGCAGACGACCCCTGGGCGAAGGCCGGGCTCCTCGAGGTCGGAACGATCGAGCCATGGGCGCTCTGGCTTGATGGCAGGTCGTCCTGACCGTCTCCAGCACGTCCAGCCGGAACTTCGCTTCCCCCCGGAGCCGAAGATCGCGTACACGATGGTGGATCGCCGCTCCCGCTGAAGCGGAAACCGGACACGGCCGGACAGTATCGGGCACCCGCCGGCTCCAGCGGGTGCCCGATGTGGCTCCGGTACCGTGCTCAGAGCTTGGTCACGATCGCGCCCTTGCTGCCCTCAAGCCCGATCGCGAAGCACGCCTTGGCGCTGGCGCACCCGATGTTGGAATAGCTCGCGTCTGCCGGGCCGGGCCGGGTGATCTTGCCGGCCTTGCCGTGCACAATCGTCACGAGCCCGGGCTCCGCACTCGCTCCCAGGCCTGTGTAGCCGATGACCAGGCAGCGGCTGGCGCTCGGGCAGGCTATTCCTTCGCCGTTGAAGCCGCTGAGCTTGATCAGCTTGCCCACGGCGCCCGTCTTCGGGTTGAGGGGGTAGGCCTCGTCGGTCGAGGCGATGCTCGTGCCGCTCTTGCCGGCGAGGGCGTAGCAGATTTCGGCCTTGTAGCAAGCAATGCGCTGGATGTACGTCTTCGCCGGGACGGTATGGGTCGCCCCGAAGTGCTTGCCACTCAGGATCTGGATCTTCGTGGTGCCGTGGTTGAACGTGTCTATCAGGCACCGGTTCGCCGCCGGGCAAGCGATGTTGCCGATGCCCGTCCCGGCGCCTTTCATCAGCGCGAGCTGCTTGCCGCTGCCGGACAAGCGGATGACGATCGCGGTGGAGGACGTATACGGACCTTCGAAGCCGACGGCGTAGCAGGTGCTGGAGTTCGCGCAGGCGATGTCGCCGAGAGCGACGATCCCGTCCTTCGGTGCCTTCGGCGTGTCAGTCACCTTCATTGCCCCGGTTGATGCCTTGACCGATACGACGGCGTCGTCGGCGACCGCGAGGCACGTCGATTTAGTCGGGCAGGCGACGGCGTTCAGCGAGTCGTCGTTCCCCACGGTGCCTGACCACGCCCGCACCGCGCCGGTTGAGGCATTGATGACGACGCTCTTGCCGCCTGTCGCCAAGGTGTTGTCGCCCACGGCGACGCACGTCTTCGCGGTCGGGCAGGCTATGCCGTCGAGGGTGTCGATTGACGAGATCGTCGCCGATGGGGCCGCCGGCCTCGCGACGCCCGCCCATGCCGCGGATCCCGCGAAGGGCAAAGCGACGATCGCGGCACCTGCCGTGAGCATGGCTAGATGACGAATTCCGGACATTGCCTTCTCCCCCTAGATAAATAGGTCGCTATAGCCACTGTTGGCTCACCCCGGGCGAGCCATGACCTATCGGGTAATCGTAGATCCGCTACTGACATCTGTCACGGAAGCGTCAAGATCCGGCCTTGCGTAGTGCCGCTATGACCCGTCTGGTATCGGGCGACCCGATCCGCTGGTAAATGGCGAGGGCCTGCGATAGCTGACTGATCCCCTCGCCTGCCTCGCCAGCCAGCAGGAAGCAGTGGCCGATGCCCTCAAGCGCGTGCGCTTGCGCCATCGGCGAGGCGATGGCCTCGGCGATCGCAAGGGCCTCCGCATAGCGCGACTTCGCGAGCTCAAGCGCTGCCGGCCCCGCAGTCCCCAACGCCCCCGCGGCTCCCGGCGAACCGTCAGGACCTGCGGCTGCCGCCAGGGCAAGCTCACCGAGGCAGCACAGCGCATCGGCTTCCCCGGCCTTGTTCCCCAGGTCCCGGTACAGCTCCAGGGCCCTGGCGTGACTGGCCGCCGCTAGCGCGCAGTCCGACGTCAGGCTGGCCCGGCCGAGCTCGGTAAGCGCGCGTGCCTCGCCGAACTGGTTGCCCAGGCTCTGGTAGATCTCCAGTGCCTCGCGGTGGCTCGCCATCGCAGCAACCGGATCGCCGGTGAGCCGCTGCACCGTTCCGGCGTTGTTGAGCGCGTTGGCCTCCCAGAGCCGGTCGCCGAGTTCGCGGTGCATGACCAGGGCGCGGGCGAAGCTGGCCGCAGCTGCCGGATAGTCTCCTGCAGCCTGCTGCACGACGCCAAGGTCGTTAAGCGCGCCCGACTCCGTAACCCGGTCGCCGATGCTCTCGGCGACCTCCAGCGCGGCAACGAGGCTGGCCGTGGCCGCAGGGTAGTCGGCGGTGAGGTGCTGAGTGACGCCAAGCTC
>JASHXW010000122.1 GCA_030043395.1 Streptosporangiaceae bacterium | reverse complement strand
GCCGAACGGCGGCGAGATCGCCCTGGTGCTGGTGATCAGCGTGACCGGCTGGTCCTGGGGTGCCCGCGTGATCCGGGTGCAGGCGCTGTCCTTGCGCAAGCGCGACTACGTGCTGGCCGCTCGCGCCAGCGGCGAGTCCACGATGCGCCTGATCCTGGTCGAGACGGTGCCTGACCTGCTGCCGGTCATCGCCATCCAGTTCCTGTCGCTCGTGCTGTTCGCGATACTCACCGAGGCGGGACTAGCGTTCCTCGGGCTGGGCGGCACTGGCGGCTGGAGCTGGGGCAACATGCTCTACTGGGCCAGCGAGGACACCGCGTGGTCGCAGGGAGCCTGGTGGTGGTTCCTGCCGCCTGGCCTGTGCATCGCCCTCGTCGGCACCAGCCTCGCGCTGATCAACTTCGGCGCTGACGAAGTGCTGAACCCCAGGCTGCGCTCGGCGCGGATCGCCAGGACAGCGGCCCGGCGCAGCGCGGGCAACGGCAGCGGCAGCGGCAGCGCCGCGCCCAAGGCACCTGCGAAGGAGCCGGCAACGCCCAAGCCGGCGAAAGCTGGGGCCGCGTCGGACGGCGCTGACGCCGACCCGATCCTGCTCGAGGTGCGGGACCTGTCCGTGGCCTACCTGACCGGCGAGGACCCGATACGGGCGGTGCGAAGGGTCAGCCTCGACTTGCGGCGCGGCGAGGTGCTCGGGATCGCCGGGGAGTCCGGGTGCGGCAAGACCACGCTCGCCTACGCGATTTGCCAGATCCAGCGCCCCCCTGCGGTCATCGAGGGCGGCAGCCTGCTCTACCACCGCACCGGCGGAGAACGGCCCGTTAATCTGCTGGAAATGAGTCCCAAGGAGCGCAACAGCTTCCGATGGGAAGAAATGGCCGTCGTCTTCCAGTCGGCGATGAACTCGCTGAACCCCGTCATCGACATCCAGACCCAGCTCACCGACTCACTTGCCTCGCACCGGCCGTCGTGGACCAAAGCCGAGCGGGTGGCCAGAGCCTGCGCGCTACTTGACATGGTCGGCATTCCCGCCGGGCGGCTGCGCAGCTACCCGCACGAGCTGTCCGGCGGCATGCGGCAGCGGGTGGCGATCGCGATGGCCCTCGGGCTGGATCCGCAGGTCGTCATCATGGACGAGCCGACCACCGCGCTGGACGTCGTCGTTCAGCGCGAGATCATGGAGCAGCTCACCGAGCTGCGCACGGCGCTGAACTTCTCCGTCATCTTCATCACCCATGACCTGTCGCTGCTGATCGAGTTCGCCGACCGGATCGCGGTCATGTACGCGGGCGGCATCGTCGAGCTCGGGCGGTCGCATGACCTGTACTTGCGGCCCGGGCACCCGTACACGCTCGGGCTCGGCAGCTGCTTCCCGAACGTCAGCGGGCCGCTGCGCACGGTCAGCGGGATCCCGGGTTCGCCGCCGGACATGAAGAACCTGCCGCCAGGATGCCCGTTCGAGCCGCGCTGTTCATACGCCATGCCGGAATGCGCGACACGAAAGCCGCCACTTGCGCTTGGCCGCCCCCCGTGGCACAACGAGACTCTCGTGGCCTGCTTCCTGCACGACGCCCAGCTCGCCCCGTCGCTGCCGGCCGCGCTGACGGCGGAGGAGGCCGAGCATGCCTGATGCGCCGGTCCTTCAGGCGAGCGAGCTGACCAAGGTCTACCGCATGCCGCGCAAGGGCTCGAACTCCTTGCGCCAGCAGCTGCTGAAGGCCGTCGACAACGTCTCACTGGAGTTGTTCGCCGGGCGGACGGCCGCGCTGGTCGGCCAGTCGGGCTCGGGTAAGTCGACCTTGGTGCGCCTGCTGTCGCGGCTGGAGCGCCCTACCTCGGGAACCTTGCTGATCAACGGCACGCAGGTCGCGGAGTCGCGGTGGAGCCGGGACTACCGGCGGTACTGCGAGCAGGTGCAGATCGTCCTGCAGGACCCCTACGCCTCGCTCAATCCCGGCTTCCGGGTAGGCCGCACGGTTCGGCGGCCTCTAGAGATCCATAAGATCGGCGATTCCCGGGCGGCGCGCGAGATGGAGGTCCGCAGGCTGCTCGAGCAGGTCAAGCTGATCCCGCCTGAGCAGTTCGCCAGCAAGTTCCCGCACGAGCTGTCCGGCGGCCAGCGTCAGCGCGTGGCCATCGCCCGCTCGCTCGCCGTGAGCCCCAAGGTGCTGCTCGCCGACGAGCCGGTCTCCATGCTGGACGTCTCGGTCAAGGTGGAGATCCTGCGTGTGCTGAACGACTGCCGGGAGTCCATGGGCCTGGCGCTGCTGTACGTCACCCACGACATCGCCTCGGCCCGCTGGTGCGCCGACACGATCTCGGTTATGTACGCGGGGCAGATCGTCGAGAGTGGCCCGGCCGAGGAGGTCACCCAGCACGCCAGGCATCCGTACACCCAGCTGCTGATCCGCTCCACCCCTGACCCGACGGCCGGGGAAGCCGCCGATGGCGATCAGCAAGCCGCCGACGGCGATCAGGCAGGCCAGCCAGGTGCCGAGCGTAAGGGACCAGATCAGCAGGGATGCCGGTTCCGCAGTAACTGCCCGCTCGCGATGGCCAAGTGCGCGAGCGAGGAGCCGCCTGTCATTCAGCTCGCGGACGACCAGTGGGTGCGCTGCTGGCTCTACGACAACGACAGTGCGGCTCCGGCGGCCGCCGTGGACGCGACGGCGTCCTGAGCCGCCGTTCCCTGAGGTCGTTGCTGCCGGGCGAGGGTCTGGCCATACTCGTTGCATGGCGAGCGAGAACATCTATATGTCAACGACCAGTACTATTCCCAACCTTCCGAACAAGATAGTGAGCAAGAGCGAAGTCACCTGGGTTCAGTCCACGAAACTTATGTCAGCCTACAATTACCTGGAGAAATGGCTGAAGGAACGCGACTATGACGCGATAGTCGGCGTTCAGTTTTCCATGTGCGCCAAGCCCGATGGCGATATCGAGTACGTGATTTCCGGTACTGCCGTTACCTGGGAGTATTAGCACCCGCGAAGGTGCTGGCATGAGCCAGCCGGTCAGCTCAGGCCGGCCCACGCGTAACGGGCCGCGATGGCGACGACCAGGACGCCCATGACGCGCCGGATCAGCAGGTCCGGAAGACGGGACTGGATGCGGGCGCCGGTATAGGCACCGGCCAGCCCGCCAACGCCTAGCGCGATACCCGTCGGCCAGTCCGGTGCCACGTGATCGTGCTGGTGTATGGCCAGGATGGCGAAGGTGATCACGCCGGCGACGGAGGTCACGAACGTGGACGCCAGGGCGGCTGGCGCCACCTCGGCGGGCGGCCGTCCCGTGCCGACCAGGATCGGCGCGAGGATGGATCCGCCCCCGATGCCGTAGATCCCGCCGACGCAGCCCACTACTGCCGCCACGATGACCAGCACAGGAACCGGGATCGCGAACCCGCGCGACCTGCTGGCTCCGGCATCGGCAGATGCAACTCGGGGCTGCGTGATAGTGATCCAGCTGCCCAGCGGCAGGAGGACGGCGGCGACGACGAGGTCGAAGACTTGCGGGCCTGGCAGCAGCTCGACCCGGATGACCGATCCGGCGATCACGCCGGGCACTGTCCCCGCGATGAGGATCAGGGCGAGCTTCCCGCCAGTCTGCTGCTGCCGCCAGTACCGGTACAGCCCGCCAGGAGTCGCGATCACGTTGTAGAGCAGGTTGGTCGGCGTGACGGCAGGGCTGGGCGTGCCAAGGACACTCACCTGGAAGGGCAGTAGCAGTACCGCGCCGGATATCCCCGCGGGGGTAGCGAGCGCCGCGATCAGGTAGGCGGCCGCCAGCGCGACCAGTTCAGTCCATCCCGGTCCGAGCATCCGGCAACGCTAACCCAGCTCGAACTAGGGAACCTGCCGATGACGGCTAAGTTGCGGTGGGCAACGTCAGTGGCACGGGTACTAGCCGCCGGCCATTGCGGCGACGACCAGGTAGGGCTCGGCGCCCGACGCCACGGCCTGGGGTAGCGCGTCATCGGGTTGGCTGTGGGAGAGGTCTTGCTCGCAGGCGAAGAACCTGATGTGCGGCCGGCGGCGACCGGAGTCGTGGTCGCGGATCGTGCCGCGCAGGACCGGGTACTGCGCTTCCAGCGCGTCGAGCACTGCCCGTTGCGTGACCTGGCCGCCGACGTCGAGTGCCACCTCGCCGTTGATCTTGGCCAGGGTACGCAGGTGCGCGGGCAGCACCAGCCTGATCATGGCAGCGTCTGGACCTCGACCGAGAGCACGGACGGCAGGTCGCGGACGATCGGCTGCCACGAGTCGCCGCTGTCGGCGGACACGTAGACCTGACCGCCGGTCGTGCCGAAGTAGATCCCGCATTCATCCAGCGCGTCCACGGCCATAGCATCCCGCAGCACGTTGACGTAGCAGTGCTGCTGGGGCAGGCCCCGGGTGAGCGGCTCCCACTCATCCCCGCCAGTCCGGCTCCGGTACACCCGCAGCTTGCCTTCGGGCGGATAGTGCTCGCCATCGCTCAGGATCGGCAGCACGTAGATGGTTTCCGGCTCGTGCGCGTGCACGTCGATCGGGAACCCGAAGTCACTGGGCAGGTTGCCGCTGATCTCGCGCCA
>JASHXW010000121.1 GCA_030043395.1 Streptosporangiaceae bacterium | reverse complement strand
AATGTGGCCACTGCTCCGGGCAGCACCGTCGCGCAGGCTCCAGCCAGGCACGCGGAGAAGATGTCGAAGACCGACAGGTCAAAATGCAGGGGCGCGGGGCTGCACACCCGGTCCTGCTCGCTCAGCCTGGCGGCCCGTGCCGCCCATTCGACGAAGGTCAGCGAGTTGCGGTGGGAGATCATCACTCCCTTCGGGGTGCCAGTGGACCCCGACGTGTACAGGATGTAGGCCAGGTCGGTTTCGATCGCGCGCTCGTGGTCCAATGCCTCCGCCTGCTCGCCGGCGACGGCGCTCCAGGGCACGACCGTCACGTCCTGCGCGTGGTCGGCGGGGGCATCGTCGGCTTGAACGCCCCCGGCGCAACTGGTCACGACCGCGCAACCCTGCCGGGCGAGTCCGGCCAGCAGGCTGGCCGCCTGGCCAGTTCGGGGCTGGTCCGCCACGATGACGCTGGCGCCGCTGTCGCGCACGACGAAGCTGAGACGCTCCTGCGGAGCCTTGGGGTCAAGTGGCACGTAGCAGGCGCCCGCTTTCAGCGTCGCGTAGATGGCGATCACCGAGCCGGCCGACTTAGGCGCAAGCACGCCGACCCTGTCGCCGGGAGCCACGCCGAGGCGCAGCAAAGTCCGGGCCATCTGGTTGCTGAGCCGATCCAGGTCCTGGTAGCTGAGCTGGCCGCTGCAGTCCGCCACTGCGGGCCGTTCCGGCCACTGCGCCGCTGCCGTGGTCAGCAGCTGCTGAAGTAGATATGTCACCTGTCTCCTTAACTCCGGTATGCGACGTATGCCGAGTTCCTGGTGCTCACAGGCCCAGCATCCGGGCAAGCACGACGCGCTGGATCTCGGAGGTGCCCGAGTAGATGGTGCTGGCGATCGCGTCGCGCAGGTCGCGCTCGACTCCCGCCTCTTTCATGTAGCCAAGGCCGCCGTGCGTCTGGATCGCGTCCCTGCTGGACTGCACCCAGGCCTCGCTGGTGAACAGCTTCGCGGCGGCGGCCTCGGCCGGCGCGGACTTGCCTTGCTGCTTGAGCCAGGCGACCCGGTAGACGAGCAGCCTGGCGGCCTCCAACCGCACGTACATGTCGGCCAGCTTTCCGGCCACGCCCTGGAACTTGCCGATGGGCTGGCCGAACTGCTCGCGCGAGCGGGCGTACTTCACGCACTGGTCAAGCTGGCGCCGCATGGCTCCGATCGCGCTGGCGAAGAGGCAACTCCGCTCCCATTCCATGGATGAGTTGAAGACGGCCATGCCGGCGCCCTCCGGTCCCAGCCTGCTGGACGCCGGAACAACACAGTCGGTCAGCGCTAGCTCGCCCATCGGAGACGTTCGCAGCCCCATCTTGTCGAAGCTGCCGCCGACCTTCAGGCCAGGCGTGTCGGCGTCGACGAGAAACGCCGACAAGCCCGCGATGCCAGGAGTTCCGCGCACCGATGCATAAACCAAGAACACGTTGGCGACGGGGGCGTTGGTGATGAACTGCTTAGCGCCGTTCAGCCGGTAGCAGTCGCCATCCCGCTCGGCGCTGGTCCGCATGTGCAGCGCATCTGACCCGGAATCTGGCTCGGTCATCGCGTGCCCGCCGATGATGTCGCCGCACACCATGCCGGGCAGGTATTCCTGCTGCTGCGCGGGCGTGCCAAAGGCGATCAGCGGCGTCTGGACGCTCCACATCTGCGCGTTGAGCGAGAAGAGCAGGCCGTTGTCCTGACAGCCGTATCCGAGGGCCTCCATGACCAGCGCTGTCGTCAGCACGTCGCTGCCAGCCCCGCCCAGCTCAGCTGGGACAGGCAAGCCCTGGATGCCGAACTTGGCGCAGGCGATCCACTCCTCGTGCGGGAACAGGCCAGCGTCCTCGCGCCGCGCCAGGTCCCTGTTGAGCTCTCGCCGGGCGAAGGCGGTCGCTGCCGTGGTCAGCTCGCGCTGCTCCGCGCTCAGTGAGAAGTCCATTGCGTGTCCTTATCAGTTGCGGCTCTCGCGTTCAGAGCTGAAGGCCCGGTCGCAGGAGGTCTCGTTGTCCATCGAGAACGGCGTTCCAAAAGCGCCATATGCCGCGAAACGGCGTGCCGGTACTTGGCGCGACGCTCTTTCGGGGTTAAGCCATTCCCGGTGTTCGGTGACGGCTAACAAGCGCTCTATTAATGAGTTAAGAAAATGCGCGTAATAAATGACCTAACTCCGGACTAGCCGCAGCGGCTCCGGGCATAGCCCGAGTTGCAGGTAAAGGGCCTCGGTCCGAAGGACCGCATGGAGCCGCCGGGAATTACGCGGCGCCTGACTGTTCGCGTCAAGGATGCCGCTCGCTACAGCGAGCGCCCGGCTGAGAGGACCGTCCCGGTGAAAGTGCAGATCGACCGTGCGGTCTGCCAGGGTCACGGCCGCTGCTACGACCTTGCCCCAGGCGTATTCGGCGAGGACGACGAGGGTTACGGGCTGGTGCTCGGCGACTGCGTCGTGCCGCCGGACAAGGAACCCGACGCGCGCCTGGCCGTCGCCAACTGCCCAGAGCATGCGATCAGCCTGCTCGAGGAGGCGTGAGGTGACTGGCGGCGGCCGGTTCACCCTGGAGCACTGGGAGAAGCGAGAAGGCGAGTCATCAGGCACCCGTAGCGAGATCGTGACCGGGCCGGTCCTTGACTGGGCGACGGACTTCTCGCTCATGGAGCCCGAATGGGCTGCCGACCCCTATCCGATTCAGGACGACCTGCGCAAGCGCTGCCCGATCTCCCACACCAGGCGGTTCGGTGGCGGATGGCTTGCGCTGCGCTACGAAGACGTTTCCGCGATCGCCCATGACACCGGCCAGTTCTCGTCCAGGTCGATCATCATGAGCAATTTCCGGCCACCGCGTGACATCGCGCCGGCCGGCGGCTCACCGCCGATCTCGTCCGACCCGCCGTTCCACCACGACGCCCGCAGCCTGCTGCTGCCGGCGTTCACCAAGACCGCCGTCTCCAAGCTTGAGCCGGCCACCAGGGCGTTCTGCCACTCGCTCATCGACGAACTCGACGGGCGGGATGTCGTCGATGCCGCCGTCGAGTACGCCCAGCACATCCCGATGCGCGTGATCGCTGACATGCTGGGCTTCCCGCCGGAGGACGGAGCCCAGTTCCGCGAGTTCGTCGAGAACACCCTCGAGGGGGTCAACCTGCCACCCGAGCAGCGCGTGACCCGGATGTCGTCGCTGTTCTACTACTTGCTGGCCCAGATTCGCGATCACGTCGACCACCCGCGCGACGACCTCACGACGCACCTGCTCAACGCGGAGATGTACGGGCGCAAGCTCCAGCCCTCCCACGTCGTGGGAACCATGACGCTGCTGCTGATCGCCGGCATCGACACGACCTGGAGCGCGATCGGAGCCGCGCTGTGGCACCTGGCCCGCAATCCCGCTGACCGCGAGCGGCTCGTCACCGAGCCGGACTTGCTGCCGACCGCGCTCGAGGAATTCCTGCGCGCGTACGCCCCGGTCACGATGGCCCGGCTGGTCAAGCAGGATATGCGCTGGCGCGACGTCGACATGAAGGCGGACGACTGGGTCTTGCTGTCATTTCCCGCGGCCAACCGTGACCCCGAGCAGTTCGAGCGGGCTGGCGAGGTCGTCATCGACCGCCAGGTGAACCGGCACGCCGCGTTCGGCCTGGGCATCCACCGGTGCGTCGGGTCGCACCTGGCCAGGATGGAGCTCCGGGTCGCCCTGGAAGTCTGGCTTCAGCGGATCAGCGAGTTCAGCCTGGCCGATCCTGATGCCGTCACCTGGTCAACTGGCCAGGTGCGCGGTCCGCGCAAGCTCCCGCTCCTGCTCGGCACGAAGCGATAAGCGGCGCCGGCACGGTGGCGTCGTCGAACCACCGGCCGCCGAAGGGGCGCCGTACCGGAATGATCTGATCGCTGGAGTAGGCCAGGATCTTCCGGTTGTAAGAACGGATTTCATCGCGCAGTGGTGCCGGCAGGGTCCCGTCGAGCAGGAGCGCCCTTTCCATCTCCCCGAGCAGCTGCCGGGTCTCCTCGATGGTCGCAAGGATGGCCTCGCAGAACATGGCTGGCAAGATCCCAAGCTCACCCTTGATCTCGACCAGGCGAGCGATGGCCTCGTACGACACGTCCTGGAGCTGACGACGGCTCAGCCAGCGAGTCTCATAGTTGAGGCGGCGGTGCCACAGCGGCTCGAGCATCGCCTGGCGGTGCTCTTCCAGGGTCCGGTGGAAGATGCGGTAGCCGTGCTGCTCGGGCTGCTCGAAGAAGCGGCAACCCGGGTCGAGGAATGGCACCATCGGGCAGATCAGCGGAAGCGCGCCCCAGCCGCCGAATTTCCGGATCAGCCGTTCGGAGTAGGCGATCGTGTCCATGACCGACTGCCTGTCCTGATAGGGCATGCCGATGAAGAACCAGACCATGACGCCCTTCACCCCGGCGTCAAGCGCACGGGGAATCCACTCCTCCATCTCCTGCATCGTGTACGTGCCGCGGCCCGCTGCCTCGCTTATCTTCGGGTCATGCGACTCGGGCGAGAGCATGATGTATGCCGCAGTTGACTCGCCCATCTTCTTCAGCGTCTCAGGTGAGGTGAGGTTGAACTGCTCGAAGAAGACGCTGCTGTAGCCGACTTCCTTCACGGCGTCTAGATACCGGTGCATCCGAACTTTGTTCTCTGAATAACACTGCAACGCGTAGATCGAGGTATGCTTCGCCGCTTCCTTCATGGTGCGAAGTTCCTCGATGATGAGATCGTGATCTTTCTGGATCAGCGTCTTCTGCACGCCCATGATGTTGCGATATGCGAAGCGTGAGCCACCGCACCAGCCGCAGTCGTGCGCACATCCGGTGTTGGGCAGCGTCATGATGAGCTTGGACGCCGACGGGCCTGCTCCGGCCACGTCGCGGTAGTACGACCAGTCGTTGGGTGCATCGTTGTAACGGGTGGACGGCTTGTGCGTGAAGCCTGTCGCCTCGACCTGGCCGTTGACCTTATACAGCAGGTTCGGAATGGACCGAAGGTCGCGGTTTCCGCGCGTGATCCTGGAGACGAGCTCGGTTACCGGCTCAAGGGTGTCGTAGCCCTGGACGACGACATCGACGCTCGGGTACTCGATGAGCTGCGTGGCGTAATAGGTCGCCGAGATGCCGCCAAATATGGTCACCGCATCCGGGTGCAGTTCCTTGACGAGCTTCGCCAGCTCGATAGCCCCGTGACATTGCGTCATCCAGTGCAGGTCGAAGCCGAATATCGGCGCCTCAAGCTGGCTAAGGAGCTTCCTGACGTCCAGGTCAGGGTACATGAGCATGAGCGAGGCAACGTTGACGATCTTGGCGTCGTATCCGTGGTCGGCCAGGCGCTGCTTGATCGAGAACCAGCCAATCGGATACATCTCGTAAATCGACGTGACATTCACGCTGTCGCTGTCACTCAGGTACGCGAATAGCAAGTCATCGCGCTCACGAAAGTCAAACACACTGGGAGCGTGCAGCAGGAAAAGGTCAGCCTCAAGCCGCGGGGTCATTTGCTGCTCCATGATCGGTAATACCTTATCGTGTAATTTTGGGTGGGCTTCTGCTCGTGCGAAGCTTGCACCCGGGGGCCCCGCAGCATGTCGTGCGCGGAGGATGGCATTTCCCTGGACAGGGGGAGGCGCCGCTCTCGGGTAAATGCAGCCGCGAGGAAGCCGTACCGAGTCTCTACAGTGGCGGTTCCCGTAGCAGAACGACGATAAACGAGTCGTTTCTTAATGACTTTTGCAAGTACCGGTAATAGGCTCGTGAAGCTTATTCGCCCGCCGCCGGCCCGGGTTACTCGTCGATCGCGTTGGCATCGCTGGCCAGCACCGCTTGCACGTCATCGATTTCCGAGAGCGCCGTCGCCAG
>JASHXW010000120.1 GCA_030043395.1 Streptosporangiaceae bacterium | reverse complement strand
GATACCAAGGCGCCGCGGCGGCGGGTCGTGCTGGCGGCCGAGCTGCCCGACGCGGTGATCAGCTTCAGGAACGGGATCGACAGCCCCGGCCACGTCACCGTGACGCTACCGGTGCAGCTCTCCGACGTCGTGTCCGGCCACGTCGACGACGAGGACGCCGCCGGCGACATCGACGCGGCTGCGGCCGCCTTGCCGGCGGCGGACAGCGGAGATGCTGACGCCAGGTTCATTGTGGATAGTGCGGAAGGGCATGAACTGCTCTGGTATGCCACGCAAGAGCTGATCTACCTGATCGGCTCTGCCTGATCGGCGCCAGTCTGCCCGCCTCGGCGAACCTGGCTAGTTCGTGCGAGTATGAAGGTCGAGTCAGGCAAAGCACACGCGCAAGGGAGCGTTCGGTGTTCGATGCCGTCACAAGCGTTCCAGCTCCGGCTAACGAGCCAGCCCGGACCTACGCACCAGGCAGTTCAGAGCGCACCGCACTCGAGGCGAAGCTCAAGGACATGGCGGGGGAGCAAGTCGACCTGACCATGACCATCGGCGGCGTGCAGGGGATGGGCGGCGGCGACTGGGTCGACGTGATCGAGCCGCACAACCGCGCTCACGTGCTCGGCAGGCTGAGTGAGGCCAGCGACGAGGACGTCGCCGCCGCGATCGAGGCAGCCAGCCTGGCCGCGCCCGGGTGGCGCGAGCTATCGTTCGACGACCGTGCGGCGATCTTCCTGCGGGCCGCTGAGATGCTGGCCGGCTCGTGGCGCAGCACGATTAACGCGGCCACGATCCTCGGCCAGTCCAAGTCCGTCTACCAGGCCGAGATCGACGCCGCCTGCGAGCTGATCGACTTCTGGCGGTACAACGTGCACTACGCCAGGCGACTGCTTGCCGAGCAGCCCTCGTCGGCGCCCGGGTCGTGGAACCGACTCGAGTACCGACCGCTCGAGGGCTTCGTCCTGGCCATCACGCCGTTCAACTTCACCTCGATCGCGGCCAACCTGCCGACCGCGCCGGCGCTGCTCGGCAACGTCGTCATCTGGAAGCCATCGCCGACGCAGCAACTGTCCGCGCACTACCTGATGCGCCTGCTCGAGGCTGCTGGGCTGCCGCCAGGCGTGGTCAACATGGTGACCGGGTCAGGCCAGGCGGTGTCCCGGGTGGCTGTCCCGCACCGCGACCTGGCCGGGATTCACTTCACCGGATCGACAGCCACTTTCCAGCGTCTCTGGCGCGCCGTGGGCGAGAACATCTCCGGCTACCGCGGCTACCCGCGCCTGGTGGGCGAGACCGGTGGCAAGGACTTCGTTATCGCTCATGCCTCAGCCGATCCCGAAGTGCTCGCCGTCGCGTTGCTGCGCGGTGCGTTCGAGTACCAGGGCCAAAAATGCTCGGCGGCATCGCGCGCTTACGTGCCAGCGAGCCTGTGGAAGCGGATGCGGAACGACTTCACCGATACGGTCGAGTCGCTGACCATGGGGGACGTCGCCAGCGACCTGTCCCTGTTCATGGGAGCGGTGATCGACGACCGCGCGTTCGCCAAGCACCGCGACGCCCTGGAGCGCGCCAGGTCGCGGTCGTCGGTGACGGTACGGGCCGGCGGGTCGGCGGACGACTCGCAGGGTTATTTCGTCCGGCCGACCGTACTGGAATGCTCCGATCCGGCCGACGAGCTTTTCACCACCGAGTACTTCGGGCCGATCCTCGCCGTGCACGTCTTCGACGACGCTGACTACGACTCGGTAGTTGCCCAGGCCGCCGACATCGCGCCCTACGCCCTGACCGGCTCGATCATCGCGACCGACAGGGCCGCCATCGCGGCGGCTACTGACGCGCTGCGGTTCTCGGCTGGCAACTTCTACATCAACGACAAGCCGACCGGGGCCGTCGTCGGCCAGCAGCCGTTCGGCGGAGCGCGAGCCAGCGGCACCAACGACAAGGCAGGATCCATCTGGAACCTGACCCGCTGGGTCAACGCGCGCTCGATCAAGGAGATGCTGGCCCCGCCCACTGACTATCGCTACCCGCATATGGGGTAACGCCGCAGCACGCACCCGGAGGCTCGCCATCCACCGCCTGATCCTGTGGAACATCGACCTCACCCTGGTGGACGTCGCCAGGGTCTCTCGTGAGGCCTATGCCGAGGCGTTCCGGCGGGTCACCGGGCGTCCCCTGGTCGCGCTGCCGTTGCTCGCCGGAGCCAGCGACTCAGAGATCTTCTTCGAGTCGCTCGCGCTGAACGAGGCCCCGCCTGGCCAGGACCGGCATGGCCGGGACCGGCCGGAACCCAGTGACCTGCTCCCCAGGTACGCCAGCGAGCTCGCGGCGGCCTTCGCGTCGCGAAGCCACCTGCTCGACAAGCAGGGACGCATGCTCCCCGGCGCTCGCGAGGCGCTGGCCGCGGTGTCGCGGCTCCCAGGGGTCATCCAGACCGTGTTGACCGGGACGATCAGGCCGAACGCCGAAGAGAAGCTGCGCGCCTTCGGGCTCGACGGCTATCTCGACCTGGATATCGGCGGATACGGATCGGACGTGTACCCCAAAGGCACCCAGATCGTGCGGTCCCTAGCGATGGCGTCCGACAAGTACGGCGTGCGGCTGAGCCCGGCCACGGCCGTGTACGTGGCCGACTCGGTCAGGGACGTGGCTGCCGCGGAGGTCGGCGGCGTTCGCTGCCTGGGCGTGGCGAGCGGCCGGTCGACGGTGAGTGAGCTTCGGGATGCCGGTGCCGATCCGGTGCTGGCCGACCTGGCCGACACTGCGCGCCTGGTGGCGGCGATCACCCGGTGACCGGCTGGGCGCTGACTGCCTACGGCGTAACGGCCCTGACCTTCATGATGGCGATGTACGCCCTGGAAAGACGGCATCCGCGCTACGTGCTCGCGTTCGCCGCCGGGTGCGCATTGGCGAGCAGTTACGGCTTCCTATCCGGTGCGTGGCCATTTGGCGCGGTAGAGGCGATCTGGGCACTAGTGGCGCTGCGCCGCTATCAGCGGGATGATCGGCGAACTGGTCTGTCGGCGGGCCGGCGGATCAGGGGGCTGCGCGGTCGGGAATCTCAAACTGGTATAAACGTGCAGGCAGATGAGCCGGGCCGTGGAACTGCGGGAGCAAGCGATGGAGCGGGACCAGGAGCTGCCAGCCGGACGGGGTTACGGCGCGATCCTGTCGAGCCCGACAGATGCTGACATCAGCCGGGCCAGGATCAGCGACTACATCCGCTGGCTGGCCGAGCGCCGGGATGTGCGCACCGACGGCAGCTACGCCAGCCTGTGGCAGTGGTCCGTCGACGAGCCCGCCGATTTCTGGGCCTCGATCTGGGACTATTTCGACGTCATCGGCAGCCGGGGCGACGGCCCCGTGCTGCAAGGCGGGCCGATGCCAGATGTCAGCTGGTTCGCCGGATCAACGCTGAACTATGCGCGCAATGCGCTTCGGGTAGCCGCGAGCGCGCCGGACCGGCCGGCCATGATCTACCGGTCGGAGGCCGGCCACAGCGGAACCCTGAGCTACGGCGAGCTGGCCGCGGGGGTGGCGACGGTGCGAGCGGCGCTGATGGAACTCGGCGTGCAGCGCGGCGACCGGGTAGCTGGCTACCTGCCGAACTCGCCGCAGGCGCTGATCGGCTTGCTCGCCACCGCGAGCCTGGGGGCCATCTGGACCTCGTGCTCGCCCGACTTCGGCGCCCCAGCGGTGATCGACCGGTTCGCCCAGGTTTCGCCGAAGGTGCTGATCGCGGTCGACGGTTACGTCTACGGCGGGAAGATGTTCGACCGCCAGCAGGAGGTCGCCGCCATCACCGCCGCGCTGCCCGAACTGGGCTGCGTCATCGCCGTGGACTACATCGGCGCCGCTGCCGTGCATCCGCCGCTGCCGGTCAGGACCGTGCCGTGGCAGAAGCTTGGCGAGCTCGCCGCCGGGACCGCCGGGGGCGCCGGGACCGCCGGCAGTGCTGGCAGTGCCGAGTTCGACGAAGTGCCTTTCGAGCATCCGCTCTGGGTGCTCTACTCCTCAGGTACCACCGGCTTGCCCAAGCCGATCGTGCACGGCCACGGCGGCATCGTGCTCGAGCACCTGAAAGCGCTGTGCCTGCATCAGGACATCGGCCAGGAGGACGTGTTCTTCTGGTACACGACGACCGGCTGGATGATGTGGAACTTCCTGGCCGGCGCCCTGCTGGCGGGCGCGACAGTAGTCGCCTACGACGGCAGCGCGACCTATCCGGGCACCGACCAGCTCTGGCAGCTGGCGGTGCAGACCGGGGTGACGTACTTTGGCTCCGGTGCGCCGTACCTGGTCACCTGCATGAAGGCCGGACTTCGGCCGGCCGCTGACATGGACCTGTCCAAGCTACGCGGTGTCGGCTCGACCGGCGCGCCGCTGCCGCCCGAGGGGTTCGACTGGGTCTACGAGGCCGTGGCGGGTGACCGCAGCTCGTTTCCGCTCGGCTCCTTCTCCGGCGGCACGGACATGTGCACGGGGTTTCTCGGCCCTAATCCCCTTGTGCCGGTCCGGCGCGGCATCATCGCCGGACCTTGCCTGGGCGCGAAGGTCGCCGCCTTCGACGCGGATGGCAAGTCGGTCATCGACGAGGTAGGCGAGCTCGTGCTGACCGAGCCGCTACCGTCCATGCCGCTGGGTTTCTGGGGAGACAAGACCGGCGAGCGCTACCGGGCCAGCTACTTCGAGCAGTATCCCGGGGTCTGGCGGCATGGTGACTGGGTGATGATCCTCCCGGACGGCGGATGCGTCATTTACGGCCGCTCCGATGCCACCCTGAACAGGGGTGGCGTCAGGATGGGGACCAGCGAGTTCTACCGCGTGGTCGAGGAGTTGCCTGAGGTGGCCGACAGCCTGGTCATCGACACCGGCACGCTCGACGCCGATGGCCGGCTCGTGCTCTACCTGGTGCTCGCGCCCGGGGTATCCCTCGACGCCGGGCTGACCGGCAAGATTCGCTCGCTGTTGCGGACGACGCTCTCGCCCAGGCACGTGCCGGACGAGATCCACCAGGTCCCCGGCGTCCCGCGCACCCTGTCTGGCAAGAAGCTCGAGGTACCTGTGCGCAAGATACTGACCGGGACGCCAGTGGAGCAGGCGGCTGACCCGGACTCGCTGGCTAATCCCGAGGTTCTGGCCTACTACGCGGCGCAGGGCCGATGAACACGGCAACGGGCCGCAGCTTCGGCGAAGAGGGCGGGCGCCTCACCTACGGGACGTACCTGCGCCTTCCGCAGCTGCTCGCACAGCAAGTACCGCTCGCCGACCCGCCCGTCCACGACGAGCTGCTCTTCATCACCATCCATCAGGTCTACGAGCTGTGGTTCGCCCAGCTCCTGCACGAGCTCGCCGGGGCACGGGACGCGATGGAAGCAGACCAGGTCTGGCAGGCCAGGCACCTGATGCAGCGGTCCCAGGTCATCGAGCGGCTGCTGGTCAGCCAGATCGACGTGATCGAGACGATGACCCCGCAGGACTTCCTGCGATTCCGGTCCACGCTCGCCCCGGCGAGTGGCCTGCAGTCGGTTCAGTTCAGGGAGCTTGAGTTCCTTTCCGGCGCCAAGGACGATCGGTTCATGGCGCGATTTCGTGGCTTGACCGACGATGAGCGGGAGCGGCTCTCCCGGCGCTTGGCCGAGCCGTCGCTGTGGGATTCCTACCTTGACCTGCTCAAGCGCCGCGGGCTGGCGGTGCAGACCGACGAGGAGATCACGCAGTCACTGCTGACCGTTGCCCGCGACCCGGCCAGCTACGACGACCTGTGGGAGCTCTCTGAGAGCCTGCTCGCGCACGACGAGGTGTCCGCGCTGTGGCGCGCCAGGCACGTGCAGATGGTCGAGCGGCAGATCGGCACCAAGTCCGGCACGGGCGGATCGACCGGTGCCCCGTACCTGCACCGGCGCGTGCCGCTGCGTTACTACCCGTTGCTGTGGGAACTCCGGGACAAGCTTTAGATGCAGATAGCCGATTCATCCACGAGGGAGTGGGACAGATGTCGGAGCAGCAGAGCGTCGCGAGGCATGAGCTGCTCGCCGCGGCGGCGGCCGAGATCAGCGATGACGCCAGTGTCGGCGATGCGCTGAACTACCTGCGCGGCTATTACCGCCATGTCGACTCACAAGACCTGATCGACGCCGGAGCTGACCGGACCGGAGGGGCAGCCGCGGCGCAGGCCAAGCTCGCGACCAGGCGTCCGCAGGGCAGGGCGGTCGTGGAGGTCAGGCGCGGCGATCACACGACGCTGCTGCCCGGCCGGGATGCGATCGACGTCGTGACCGACGACATGCCCTTCCTAGTCGACACCATCACCATGACGCTCGCCAAGCACGACGTGACCTCGGAGCTCGTCGTCCATCCGCAGCTCATCGTCCGCAGGGACGTATCAGGCGCGCTTCGGGAGGTGCTGCGCCCCGAGGGCATGCAGGCCACCCCCGACGCCGATGCGGCGCACGAGGAAGTCGCCGAGTCGTGGACGCACATCGAGGTCGCCAAGCTGCCCAAGGCCAAGGGCGCTGAGATCGCGGCAGATCTGGAAGGCGCGCTCGCCGACGTGCGGATGGCCGTCGAGGACTACCCGAAGATGCGTGCCACCGCGCTTGGCCTCGCCGACGAGATCGGCAAGTACGGCGGCATCTTGCCGCAGCAGGCCAGGGAGCACGAACCCGCCGCAGGCTCGGCCAGCGGCGGCGGACCGCGATCTGGCGGGTGGGTTGTCCCGGCCAGTGCGGCCGAGTCGCCAGAAGAGATCGAGGAGCTGCTGCGCTGGCTGCTCGACGCGCACTTCACCTTCCTCGGCTACCGCGAGTACGACCTGGTTCCCGAGGCAGATGGACTGGCGCTGCGCGGGGTGCCGGGGACTGGCCTGGGCATCCTGCGCCACGACAAGACCAGCTCGACTCCGCTCTCGGAGCTAACTCCGTCTGCCCGTGCCTACGCCATCGATCCCAGGCACCGGCTGATCATGACGAAGGCGAACTCGCGGGCTACCGTGCACCGGCCCAGTTACCTGGACTACATCGGCATCAAGAAGCTCGACGACGCCGGCCACGTGGTCGGCGAGTACCGCTTCATCGGCCTGTACACGCACACTGCCTACTCCGACAGCATCACCAGGATCCCGATCCTGCGCCGCAAGCTGTCCGAGGTCCTGGCCGCGACCGGGGTGGCCCCAAGCAGCCACGACGGCAGGGACGTGACCGAGTTCATGGAGGTCTACCCGCGCGAGGAGCTGTTCCAGGTTCCCACCAGCGAGCTCGCCGACGTCGCCACCCAGGTGCTACGCCTGCGGGAGCGGCCGCATACCAGGCTGTTCATGCGCAAGGACATCTACGGACGGTATGTCTCCTGCCTGGTCTACCTGTCCAGGGACAGGTACAACACCAAGGTCCGCCTGGCCGTGCAGCGAATCCTGCGTCAGGTACTCGGCGGCGGGCAACTCGACTACAGCGCGGTCGTCGGCGAGACGCCGATCGCCCGGCTGCACATCGTGGTGCGTGCCGACCGCGGTCAGCAGCTGACCGACCCGGATCCGGTCCTGCTCGAAGGAGCGATTGCCGCGGCCGTCAGGTCCTGGGATGACGACCTCGCGCGGGAGGCCGTCGCCCAGCTTGGGCTCGGGCCAGGCCGCGCGCTGCTTGCCGAGTTCAGCGACTCCATTTCTGAGACCTATAAGGCCGACGTGCCGGCCGCGGCTGCCGTGTCTGACCTGGCAAAGATCCAGCAGATGCGCCGGACGGGGCAGGAGATCTCGTTCGAGATGTGGGAGTCCGCCGGCTACGTCGGCGGCGTGCCAGTGGAGAACGAGCAGCCGGAGATCGACATCGTGGCGCTGACCGAGCTCGCTAGCTCCGCGTCGCAGGCTGGTCAGGCGAAGGCGGCCCTGCGAGCCGAGCCCGACAAGGCGGCGGGAACGGCTGAAGCTGACGGCGGCGCGTCCGCCGATGGCGATGGCACCGAGCCCCGGCGGCGGGTATGGCGGCTCACGATCCACCGGACCGGATCGCCGATCACGCTGACCGACGTGCTGCCTCGGTTGCAGCACATGGGCGTGGAGGTGGTCGACGAGCATCCGTACGAGTTCGCCTCGGCTGAGCCGTTCTGGATCTACGACTTCGGGCTGCGCAGGGAGGGCGCTGCCCCGGCTGGGTCAGGCGGGCACGCCCTGCCCGTGCCCCATGTCACGCTCGCTTCGGTGGCTGGCCAGCTCGAAGGAGCGCTCGCCGCACTGTGGAAGGGCCAGATCGAAGACGACCAGTTCAACACGCTGGTGCTGGACGCGGGCCTGACCTGGAGCCAGGTCGCCGTCCTGCGCGCGTACGCGAAGTACCTGCGCCAGGCAGGCACCATGTTCAGCGCCGGCTACATCGCGCAGGTGCTGCGATCCAACCCGGTCATCGCCCGCCAGCTGATCCGGCTGTTCGAGTCGAGGTTCGACCCGGACCGGCAGGCTGGCGGGCAAGAGCGCAGCGAGGCGCTCGTGGAGGAGATCACGGGTTCCCTGGACGAGGTCGCAAGCCTGGACGAGGACAGGATCCTGCGGGCTTATCTGGGCCTGATCCTGGCGACCAAGCGGACCAGCTACTTCCGCGGCGACCAGAAGTCGGGCGACTGGCCGCCATACCTGGTGTTCAAGCTCGACGCCGCGGCGGTCCCCGACCTGCCCGCGCCAAGGCCGAAGTTCGAGCTGTTCGTCTATTCGCCCAGGTTCGAGGGCGTGCACTTGCGGTTCGCCGGGGTGGCGCGCGGTGGACTGCGCTGGTCGGACCGGCGCGAGGACTTCAGGACCGAGGTACTCGGGCTCGCCAAGGCGCAGGAGGTCAAGAACTCGGTCATCGTGCCGTCCGGCGCCAAGGGCGGATTCGTCTGCAAGCTGCTCCCCGACCCGGGGGACCGGGAGGCGTACCAGGCCGAGGTGCTGGCCTGCTATCGGATGTTCATCAGCGCGATGCTGGACGTCACCGACAATCTCAAGGCCGGGCAGGTCATCGGCCCTGACCGGGTGGTCAGGCACGACGGCGACGACCCGTACCTCGTCGTGGCGGCCGACAAGGGCACCGCGACGTTCTCCGACACCGCTAACGAGATCGCGCTGGCGCGGGGCTTCTGGCTCGGCGACGCCTTCGCGTCGGGCGGATCGGCCGGTTATGACCATAAGAAGATGGGCATTACGGCCCGCGGCGCGTGGGAGTCTGTCAAGTTCCACTTCCAGACGCTCGGCGTCAACATCGGCACGACCGACTTCACCGTCGCCGGCATCGGGGACATGTCGGGAGACGTGTTCGGCAACGGGATGCTGCTGTCGGAGCACATCAAGCTCGTGGCCGCCTTCGACCACCGGCACGTGTTCCTTGACCCGAACCCGGACCCGCAGGTCAGCATCACCGAGCGGCGCCGGATGTTCGACCTGCCGAGGTCGTCCTGGGCCGACTACGACCCTGGGCTGATCTCCCCCGGTGGCGGCGTCTGGCCGCGGTCGGCCAAGTCGGTGCCGATCTCGCCGCAGGTCAGGGTCGCGCTCGGGCTTGAGGACGGCATCACGTCGCTGTCGCCTGACGAGGTGATCTCTGCAGTGCTGGCTGCGCCCGTCGACTTGCTGTGGAACGGCGGCATTGGCACCTACGTCAAGGCCACCGGCCAGACGCACGCGGACGCCGGCGACCGGACCAACGACGCGGTGCGCATCGACGCCTCCCAGCTTCGGGCCAGGGTCGTCGGCGAAGGCGGGAACCTCGGACTGACCCAGGAAGCCAGAATCGAGTACTCCCTCGACGGCGGGCTAGTGAATACCGATTTCATCGACAACTCGGCAGGCGTGGACACCTCCGACCACGAGGTGAACATCAAGATCCTGCTCGACCAGGTCGTGCGCGACGGTGAGATGACCACAGCCGATCGCGACTCGCTGCTCCAGGCCATGACCGACGAGGTGGCCACGTTGGTCCTCGCGCACAACTACCACCAGAACCGGGCGCTCGCGGCATCTCGCGCGCAGGCCGGGCAGATGCTTCACGTGCACGCCAGGTACATCAGGAAGCTGGAGCGCGAGGGCCGGATCAGGCGGCGGCTTGACGTCCTGCCGGCCGAGAAGGACATCGCCGAGCGCCGCTCGACCAGTGCGGGTCTCACCCTGCCTGAATTCTCCGTGCTGCTCGCGCAGACCAAGATCGCTAACGGCGAGGACGTGCTCGCGTCCAACGTCCCAGACGATCCTTACCTGCGGCGGGTGCTCAGCGACTACTTCCCCGACGAGCTTCGCGGCGCCTACACCGACCGCATGGCAGCGCACCGGCTGCACCGGGAGATCATCACTACCGCGGTGGTCAACGACATGGTGGACCGGGGCGGTGTCACGTTCGCCTTCAGGCTGAGCGAGGAGACCGGCGCCTCGGTGCCGCACATCACCGAGGCGTGGCTGGTCGCACGTGAGGTCTTCGACATGCCCGGCTTCTGGGGCCAGCTCAAGGAGCTCGACGGCCAGGTCGACAGCACATCGCAAACCCTCGGGCTGCTCGAGGGCCGCAAGCTCACCGAGCGGGCTACCCGCTGGCTGCTGCACTTCAGGCGGCCTCCGTTTGACATCCAGGCGACCATCGACTTCTTCGCCGAGGGCGTGCTCGCCGTTGCCACCGGGCTGCCCAAGCTGCTGACCGGCCTGGACCTGGCAGGCTACGACGAACGCAGGGAAGCCTTCGCCAGCCGCGGCTTCCCGGCCGTGCTCTCCGAGCGCCTGGCCGCCATGGTGCCCGCTTACTCGGCGTTCGACATCGTCGAGATCTCGGCGAACACCGGCCGCCCGATCGACGAGACCGCCGAGGTCTACTTCGACCTCGCCGACCGGCTGCAGATCACCAGGCTGCGAGACCGCATCACCGCGTTGCCGCGCGACGACCGGTGGAGCACCATGGCCAGGGGCGCGTTGCGGGACGACCTGTACACCGCACATGCCGCCTTGGCCAGGGACGTCCTGACCGTCACTAGCGCGGGGACGCCCGAGCAGCGGATGGCGGCCTGGGTCGAGCGGAATGAGGCTGCCGTGGCGCGCGCTGGCCAGACACTGATGGAGATCTGGGAGAGCGACGCGTTCACGATGGCAACCCTGTCGGTCGCGGTGCGCGCGGTCCGCACGCTAGTGTCGTCGAGCACCTTGCCAGCCTGACCGCTGAGGTGCCGGCCCGAGCTGCGCGGCGGCTCAGGCCATCGGCGCTCCCTGCCGGAGCGCCGCGGCGTCGAATCGGGAACTGACGGAACCTTCGCATAGGCTTTCGATATGGCTTTGGATTACGGGAGCGAGATCACCGAGCTATCCGGGAAGCTCGCAACCATCGAGGCGGTCCTCGACCCTGACGGCATGCGCAAGGAGGCCGACGAGCTGCGCGAGCGGTCGGCCGACCCAGGACTGTGGGAGGACCAGGAGAACGCCCAGGCTGTCACCAGGAGGCTCTCCTATCTCGATGCGGAGTTGTCCAGGCTCGAGGGCCTGCGCAGCAGGCTTGACGACCTGGGCGTGATGTTCGAGCTGGCAGTCAGCGAGAATGACGAGGCGGAGCTGGCCGAGGCGCAGCGCGAGCTCCTCGCGGTCCGCGGTCAGATCGACCAGCTCGAGATCCGGACGCTGCTGTCCGGCGAGTACGACTCGCGTGAGGCGCTGATCTCGATCAACGCGCAGGCCGGCGGTGCGGATGCGGCCGACTGGGCAGAGGGCCTGCAGCGGATCTACTTGCGCTGGGCTGAGCGGCACGGTTACCCGACGGAGGTCTACGACACCTCGTACGCAGAGGAGGCCGGGATCAAGTCGACGACCTTCGCGGTCAAGGCCCCTTACGCGTACGGCACGCTGCGCGGTGAGCATGGCACCCACCGGATGGTGCGGATTTCCAAGTACGACAACCAGGGCCGCAGGCAGACGTCCTTCGCGGGAGTGGACGTCATCCCGGTCGTCCAGCAGGCTGACCACATCGACATCCCCGACGACGAGCTGAGGGTCGACGTCTACCGGTCGAGCGGCCCGGGCGGCCAGGGCGTGAACACGACCGACTCGGCTGTGCGGATCACCCACCTGCCGACCGGCATCGTGGTCTCCTGCCAGAACGAGAGAAGCCAGATTCAGAACAGGGCAAGCGCGATGGCCGTCCTGCAGGCCAAGCTGCTCGAGCGCAAGCGCGAGGAGCAGGCAGCGAAGATGAACGAGCTTCGCGGCGACGGCGGCCGCAGCTGGGGCACCCAGATCCGCAACTACGTCCTGCACCCGTACCAGAACATGAAGGACCTGCGGACTGGCCTGGAGACGGGCAACACAGCGGCGGTCATGGACGGCGAGATCGATGACTTCATCGAGGCAGAGATCCGCTGGCTGCGCCAGAACGGGCAGTAAGCCGGCTGACTAGTGCGCCAGATGCTGGATGGCGAGCAGCACGGCGAGGGCGAGCAGCAGGATCGCCAGGGCGTACGAGATGTTGAATCCGTGACTGTGGTGATGCAGGTCCGATTTCGCAGCGCGGCACACTGCGCAGCGGCCCTCGACGACCGGGCCGGCGCAGTTGGCGCAGATCAGGTGCTCGCAGCTCATATCGTCCCTCCGAAGAGCCTCCATCAGCTCTCTTCGACAATGTTGGACGTTCCAGCCCAGTTTCCCCCCTAGACTGTCCCGTGATCAACCGGGGTACCCCCGCTCCGGTGATTCAAGATTAGTCGAC
>JASHXW010000119.1 GCA_030043395.1 Streptosporangiaceae bacterium | reverse complement strand
CCGTTGGTCACAGCCTGAGCCGCCTGCGTGCTGCTCGGCAGGCTGGGGGACCTGACGAAGTTAATGGTCGGGTCGGCCACGCCGGTGTCCGCGAGCAGGGCCGTGAGACCCGCTCCGCCGCCGTTGATGCGCTGGATCGGGTAGGTCCCGCCTCGCAGCACGACGGTCGGGTTCAGCAGCAGCAGGTTGGAGGTGGTACTGCCGTTGAGGTAGGCACCGCGCCCGTTGGCGTCTGCCGTGGCGTCGAAGCTGACCGCCTTGTACAGGTTTCCGGCATCGTTGTAGCCGGTGTCGCCGCTGGTGTCACCGTCGAAGCCGAAGTCCAGAATGTACTGCAGGGTGTCCGCCCCCACGCCGACCACGTCATTGGCGTTCGGCGCGTAATCGGCCGGAGCGGTCCGCGCGGCCTGGGCGGGCAGCGCCGAGCTAACGGAGAGCAGGGCCGCCCCCACCAGCGTCGACGCCGTCAGCAGGCTGGCCGACATCAAAGTCCGTGTACGCACGTTCTTCCTTTCTTTACCCTGCGCCAGGAATCTGCCGCAGCCCGCAAGCAGCACGGGCTAGCCACCCGCCCCACCTGTGAAGAGTTGGGAAAGTAGTCTAAGTCGATAGACTTACTAGAGTTTGCCACAACGGGCTAACCCCGCACAAGTCGCAATCCGCCAGATGGTTGCGTTAGGCGGTAAAAGGACTATCAGGATTGCGAACATGACCCTCAGCGACAAATGCTCGCGGTCGCTGCGCGGGACTGGACGGTCCTTCGGCACCGCGCGTCATGGGGAGCACCGATCCGGCGGGCGGCAGCCTCCGAACCAGCCTTGAGTACCCAGCGGTGCCAGGACGCCTGCCCTGCCGGTGTAACGGCGGGCAGCGCTGGTCACTGCAACGCGGGCGTATGCTCCGGGCTCCGGGAACGCTGGCCCAGGAAGCGCACGAACTCGCGGCCCTCACGGAGCCGCCTCGCGGCCATGTCAGGCCGGCGGAGCATCTCGGCGGACATCTCGGCGATCTTGCCAGCACGGAAATAGAACCTCTTGTAGAACATGTCGACCGAGTCGAGTATCTCTGTCTGCTCCAGGTGCGGGTAGGACAGCGTGGCGAGCTGCGTGCCCTGGTCGCTCAGCAGCGCGTCCTCGGAGTCCGCGGCGAGCCAGCCGCCCTCCACGGCCCTGCGGTGCAGCTCGGTTCCCGGGTAGGGCGCCGCGACCGAGACTTGGATGGTGTGCGGGTTCACTTCCTTGGCATACCGGATCGTTTCCTGGATCGTCTCCTTGGTCTCTCCCGGCAAGCCGAGGATGAAGGTTCCGTGGACTGTGATGCCAAGGTCCCGGCAGTCCTTGGCGAAGCGACGGGCCCGGTCGACTCGCAGGCCCTTCTTGATGTTGTTCAGGATCTGCTGGTTGCCCGACTCGTAGCCAACGACCACCAGCCGCAGGCCGTTGTCGCGCAGCACCTTCAGAGTCTCGCGAGGCACGTTGGCCTTGGCGTTGCACGACCAGGTGATCCCGAGGCGGCCGAGCCCGCGGGCGATCGCCTCAGCCCTTGGCCGATCATCGGTGAACGTGTCGTCGTCGAAGAACAATTCCTTCACCCGCGGGAACAACCGCATGGCGAGCTCGGCCTCGGCGAGGACGTTCTCGACGCTCCTGGTCCGGTACAAGTGCCCGCCAACCGTCTGCGGCCACAGGCAGAACGTGCATCGTGACCGGCAACCGCGGCCGGTGTAGAACGACAGGTACGGGTGCAGCATGTAGCCGATGTAATAGTCCTCGGCACGCAGGTCACGCTTGTAGACAGGCGTCACGAAGGGCAGGGAGTCCATGTCCTGCACCATTGCCCGGTTGGCGTTGTGCACCACCTGGCCTCCGTCGCCTCGGTAGCTGATGCCGTCGACGGCCGCGAGAGGCCGCCCTTGAGCCACGTCAGCGATCGTGAAGTCGAATTCCTCGCGCGCTACGAAGTCGATCGCCTCCGAAGCGAGTAGCGACCGTCTCGGCTCCACGGCCACCTTGGCTCCGACGAAGCCGATCAGCAAGTCGGGATTCGCCGCCTTCAGCGCCTCGGCCACCTTGACGTCCCCGGCGAAACTGGGAGAACTCGTGTGCAGGACGGCGAGATCGTGACGCCTGGCCAGCGGGACGACGTCGTCGGTCGTAAGCCCGGATGGCGGGGCATCGACAAGCAGGCTGCCCGGTACTAGCGCGGCTGGCTGAGCCAGCCAGGTCGGATACCAGTACGAGCGGATTTCACGCTTTGCCTGGTATCGCGAGCCCGCCCCGCCGTCGAAGCCCTGGTAGGACGGCGGATGAAGGAACAGCGTGCGCATCATGTGAGGTCCCCGCTTCCGGTCGGTCGGCCAGCCTTGGCGCTGGCTCCGGACAATGCCGTGGTCAAAGACCCGGTTCGGGCTTGTACCTGCGCAGGAGGCTGGGCGAGGTTCACGCCAGCGCGCTGGAGGGCCGCGATGAACGCTGGTTCCCAGCGCTGCGGCCGCCGGATCGCGGGGCCGGCGAACCGAGCCTGATCGCGCAACGCCAGGGCACTGCGCGTGACGCCGGCCGGGGTGGGGACGCACACGTGCGCGGCGCCGAGCTCGAGCTCGTGTTGCACGTTGTCGCGCCCGTGACCGGCCAGGACGTCCAGCAGCAGCAGGTGCCTGCCCACGACGCGGGCCTCGCTGCAGGTCGTGGCGCCTGGCAGGGAGACGACGAGATCGGCGGCGGCCATCAGCTGCGGCACGCGATCGGTGAAGCCGAATGCGGTGACCCGGTTCGACATCATGGCGAGCTGGCGGAACTGGACCTCGGCTCTCTTGTTCCGGCCGGCCACGGCCAGCACGTGCACGCCGGCCTGAGA
>JASHXW010000118.1 GCA_030043395.1 Streptosporangiaceae bacterium | reverse complement strand
CAAGGTGATGGTCTCCGAGGCAGGCGCATCGGTCTACTCGGCATCCGCCTACGCCACGCGGGAACTGCCAGGAATGGACGTCTCGCTGCGCGGCGCCGTGTCGATCGCCCGCCGCCTGCAGGACCCGCTCGCCGAGCTCGTCAAGATCGACCCGAAGTCGATCGGCGTGGGCCAGTACCAGCACGACGTCGCGCAAGCCAAGCTCTCCCGGTCGCTCGACGGCGTCGTCGAGGACTGCGTGAACGCGGTCGGCGTCGACCTCAACACCGCGTCGGTGCCCCTGCTGGCCCGCGTGTCGGGGATCAGCGAGGGACTTGCGACGGCCATCGTGGCCCATCGGGACGCCAGCGGGGCGTTCCGGACGCGCCAGGAACTCAAGAAGGTGCCGCGCCTTGGGCCGAAGGCGTTCGAGCAGTGCGCCGGGTTCCTGCGCATCACGGGCGGGGCTGACCCGCTCGACTCCTCCAGCGTGCACCCGGAGGCTTATCCCGTTGTCCGGCGCATCTTGTCGGCTGCCGGAACGCCGGTCCGTGACCTGATCGGCAACACCGCGGTGCTCCGCGCCCTCAAGCCGGCCGACTTCACCGACGACCGCTTCGGCGTGCCCACGGTCACCGACATCCTGCGCGAGCTCGAGAAGCCAGGCCGCGACCCGAGGCCTGCTTTCGCGACGGCGACGTTCGCCGAGGGCGTCCAGACCCTGGCTGACCTGTCACCGGGGATGGTGCTCGAGGGCGTGGTCACGAACGTGGCCGCGTTCGGCGCGTTCGTCGACATCGGAGTGCATCAGGACGGGCTAGTACACGTGTCGGCGATGTCGCGCGGCTTCGTCAGCGACCCCCGCCAGGTGGCCAAGCCAGGTGACATCGTCAGGGTCAAGGTGCTGAGCGTCGACCAGGGCCGCAAGCGAATATCGCTGACCATGCGGCTCGACGACGAGCCCGGCGCGCCCGCCCGGCCGGACGGCCCCGGTAAGGCGGCTGACCGCTCCGGTCAACGTCGCGACAATCGTGCATCAACGACTCCCCGTGCCGCATCCCCCGCCCAGGGCCCGGCGGCCGAGGGAGCGATGGCCCAGGCGTTGCGCCGGGCTGGACTAGCGAGACGGGAGTAGCCTCGCCGGACCGTCAGGTAGCCCAGCTGTGATCAGGGCTGGTTCGCCGCGGTGCTGACCTCCGGGTCGAGCGCGGTGGCGTCAAGGACCGTGTCCTCGGCGCTGGCGCCCTGCGGTGCGGTCTCGAAGGTGGCTGGTGTCGCGACCGGAGGGGTGGGCAGCGCGGCATCCGACGCCATGACCATCTGCGCGACGGACAAGATCAGTGCGATCACGAAGCCGCAGAACACCCAGAACGCGATCGTCACGCCCGAGCTCACCGTGAGGCCGAGCGTGTAGATCTGGACCGGCGTGTAGCCGAACTGGTCGGGGGAGACGGCCTGGCCAAGCTGGACCAGGGCGGAGATGACCTGGCCGACGAGCGGGACGAGCGCGCCCGCGAGGAGCGCGGCGCCGAGGCTCGCCCGCCGCCACAGGGCAGCGACGACGACCACGGCGACCAGGGCGATCATGGTGGCCACGTCCGCGCCGATTACCGCGCCAGGGTTGGAGAAGGCATTGCCCTCGGTGATGGACTGCAGCGGCCCGCTGATCGACTCCACGGTGAAGCGGTCCCAGGACGGCGCGAACGCGATCGCGGCGCCGATCCCGGCAACGATGAGAGCGACGAGCGGTACGAGCTGGCGCCCGCCGCCGGGCCGGGCCGGCCCGGCGGCCTGCCTGGACGACGCGAACGCCAGGATGGCGCCGGCGGTGCACGCGCCCCAGCTGATCAGCGTGAGGATCAGGCCCGCCATGATCAGGCTCGTGCCGGCCTTCGCCGTCGCGGCCGTGGCGGCGTCCGAAGCGAACAGGCCTAGCGTGATCGCGCTCACGCCGATTCCGGCCAGCCCTCCGATCCGCTGGCGCGTGCCGCCAAGGAACACCAGCGCCGAGCATCCTGCCCAGCCAGCCAGGTAGATCAGGTGCGCGACGAGCTGGCCCGGCAGGCTGGCAAGGCTGGGCGTGCCGATGTAGCCGGGGAACAGGCCGACGATGCCGAGCACGACGCCCACTCCGAGCAGGGCCGCGGCGATGACGGTCCTGGCGTTCAAGGCGGCTGGTGCGGGCCCTTGCCGGACCGTGCTGATCGTGCCGGGGACCTCGATCTGGGTGAACCGCTGCCAGGCCGCAGACCAGCCCTCGTCGGTCTCCGGCCACCAGGCGAGCGGCTTGTCGTCGGGCGCGCCGATCGCCCATATCCCGTAGAAGCCTCGTCCGCGTCCTACCTCGAAGCTTGCTCCGCGGCAGGAGATGGTCACGTTCTCGCGCAAGGTGGTGCCCTTCGTCGGCTAGCGCTGTCGTCGGCTGTTATCCGAGAGTAGGCAGTCAACCTGGATGTTCGCTGAGCGAGGACTCAAGGTTGCGTTGACGCGGCGCCAGTTGTTGACGCGGTGCCAGTTACAGCCGGATGCCGTGTGACGGCGGTCCGATCAGCGTCAGGATGACGGCGACCAGGGCGGCGGCCGTCACGGCAATGGTGACGATCAGCGCCCGTCGCTGGGTCGTCCGATTTGCTGGAGCGTTGCCGACCTGCCAGATGACCGCGCTGGCGATCAGGATGGGAACGCCGATGTCAGGCCTGGACTTGATGATCAGCACGCCGAGCGCGGCGAACGATATGGCGCTCCTGGTCCAGGCGAGGCTGGTTCGCCTGCGGGCCGCTCCCGGATCCATGTCCTCGATGTCGCCCGGCTGGCGCGGCGGCGGCTGGTCAGTCACGGTTTCGTGGCCCGCGAGTACAAGTCGACTGCCCCGGCGATGAGCGCTACGACGGTGATCGTCGCAGCCAGCACCTTGGGCAGCTGACTGTTGCGCAGCGGTGCACCGCGGCGCATTGCGCGCTGGTTGTTCCGCCACTCCAGGTAGCTGAGGACCGACATCGCCGCGCCAAGCAGGATCAGTGGCGTCGCGATCACTGACCGCCCCCAGGGGACGTTGTGAAACGGCGGCAGCAGCTGGGCGATTCCCAGCCCGGCCACGACCAGGGCGATGGACGTGCGGCTCCAGGCCAGGAAGGTTCGCTCGTTGGCCAAGGAGAATCGGTAGTCAGGTTCAGTGCCGCCATCATCACGATGGTTTTCATCGCCCCTGGTGTTCGTGGCGCGCTCCCTGTCAGGCAGAGGAACCGGTGCGAGGACATACTCTCGCATCGCTCATCGAGCTGGCCCGCGAGGGCTCGGACAGGCTGCGGCTAAGAACCCGAGCCTGTGGCGTAGCGCTGCTCGATCGCGCGGACTTCCGGCAGGCCGATGAAGTCGGTGAACTCGGCGAACGACGGCAGCCCGGGCAGGGCCGAGGCGGGCGTGCCTGACCTGGCGATCTCTTGCAGGATCGCTCGCATCGCGCCAGTCGCCGCGAGCAGCGTGCTGATCGGGAAGATCACGATCCGGTAGCCGAGCCCGGTCAGCCAGGAGAGGCTTACCTGCGGCGTCTTACCTCCCTCGGCCCAGTTGAACAGCAGCGGCACGTCCGGGAATGCCCGGGCAACTTCGGCGATCTCCTCCTGCGACTGCATCGCCTCGACGAACAGCGCGTCCGCTCCGGCCTCGGCGTACCGGCTCGCTCGGTCGATTGCCGCGGGCAGGCCCTCCACAGCCCGGGCGTCAGTCCTGGCGATGATCACGAAGTCGGGGTTCGTGCGGGCCTGCACGGCGGCCCGCACCTTCTGCGCCATCTCCTGCGGGCCGATGACTTGCTTGCCCTCCATGTGGCCGCACTTCTTCGGCGCGACCTGATCCTCCAGGTGCATCCCGGCTGCGCCGGCGGCCTCGAATGCGCCGACCGTGCGGATCACGTTGAGCGGATTGCCGTAGCCGGTATCGGCATCGGCGATGAGCGGGATATCGATGCACGCGGCAATCCTGGCGGCATTTCCGGCCATCTCCGTCATGGTCAGCAGGCCGACGTCAGGTCGCCCGAGCAACGCGGCCGAGGTTCCGAATCCGGTCATGTAGACGGCGGGAAACCCCGCCTCCTCGACGAGGCGCGCGGCGAGCGGGTCGAAGGCACCAGGCGCGACGATCGTCTCGCCGGAGGCGAGCAGCTCGCGGAGGCGGCCTGGACCGCCAGCGCCTCGGGTCAGCCTTGCTGTCACGGCGAGCCTCCCGGCGATGCGAGCTTGTTACCCCCTAATCGGTACCCGCTTGCGAGCCGTCAGCTTCCTGCCTGCCGTGATGCGCGTGCCTTTCGCACTCGCACGGGCGGGGGGCCTTCCTGGCCAGCCCGTCCATGACGAAGGACAGGATGGCCTCGAAGATGTCGTCGTCGCAGACACCGGAAAGCACATCCCTG
>JASHXW010000117.1 GCA_030043395.1 Streptosporangiaceae bacterium | reverse complement strand
TTGCCCGCACCTCCGGCACGTTCCTGGCGATCAACGTCGGCGAGCCGCTGGTCTCGCTGGGCCGCTGGGACGAGGCCGTCGAGGTTGTCGAGCACGCGCTGGCCATGTCTCCGCCTCAGCTGAACCGCATTGCCCTGCGGAACGTGCTTGCCGACATTGCGCTCCGGCGTGGTGAGACTGCCCGCGCTCGGGCGATGGACGCGGCGGCACGGACGGCCTATGGCCGTGCCAGGTACGCCGGAGCGAACGACGGCCAGTACCGGATCCCGCTCGTGCTGATGGAGGCCGAGCTGCTCCAGGCCGAAGGCAAGCTCGCCGACGCGCTAGCAGCGATGTCCGCCGGGCTTGACAGTGCTGACCTGCTGCTCAATCCGAGGTACGCCTGGCCGATGCTGATTGCCGGCGCTCAGATCTGCCTGGCTGCCGCTGAGGTCCCAGGTAGGGACACCGGCATGGCCGGCCAGGCCGCGGAGCTGTTGTCCCGGCTTCGTGAAGTCGCAGCCAATCTGGACGCCCTCGGGCCAGTTCAGGAGGCCGGGCGGCGCACGTTCCACGCCCTCGCCAGCGATACGAGAGCTGGTGTTCTCGGTCCGGCCGCTGGTTCAGCTCATCTCAGCGGCGCAGCCCGCGGAAGCCTGGCCGCGCAGGAGAGCCTGGCCCGGTGGGATGACGTCGCAGCCGCATGGGAGGGCTTGCACCAGCCCTACGAACAGGCGTACGCGCTCGCTCATGCGGCCGAGGCGGCCATCGCGGCCAGCGACCGGGACGGGGCCGAGCTGCGGCTGCTCCTTGCGGCGAAGCTGGCTGACCGCGTTGGCGCACGTCCGCTGCTCGAGCAGATCACCCAGACCGGCCGCAATGCCCGGATCGTGCTCGGTGCGAGCCGGGAAGATGAGCGTCCGGTGTCGGACCGCCTCGGCCTCACCGCCCGCGAGTTCGAGGTGCTGAGGCTGGTTGCCGCCGGACGGTCGAACCCTGAGGTCGGGGCCGAGTTGTTCATCTCCGCGAAGACCGCGAGCGTGCACGTCTCGAACATCCTGGCCAAGCTGGAGGTAAACAGCCGCGGCGAGGCCGCAGCTGCTGCCCATCGGCTCCGGCTCTTCGACTCAGTGCCAGCGGCCTGACGACTGGTCGGAATTGCCCGAGGACCCACGTTTTCAACCTGTGGGTCCTCCTGTGGGTCTCCTTCATGGTGACTGCGTGCCTATCTCCCTAACGTGAGCGTGTCCGTCCGAACGGACGGTGCTGAGGCGGCTCGAATGGCGCCGCAACAAGGGAGGTGGGCGAGATGGCGATGATCATCCTGCTTGCCATCGGCTTCGCTGCAGCGGGTGCACCGCTGGTCGCCGTGGTGCTGGTCAGCGTGGCCAGCCACAGCGAGGAACGCGCGTGCAGCTTGGACAGGCCGACCCGCAGCCCGATTAACTGGGCCGCGCGGCGCCTGCTGAACTTCCGCTCCGAGAGCAAGTCCTTCCCACGGCCCAAGAACTGGAGGCCGTCGGCCTGGGTAGCCAGCAGGACCGCAGGCAGCCGGCAGGCGCAAGCCAGGACAGCGGTACGGGGTCGGACCGCTTAGCAGACGGCCCGGTGAGCCAAGGCAGCGTCTGGCGCGCGCTAGTGAGGGGGGCGCGCGCCAGACGCGTATCTGCTGCTCTTCGGGTTCATGACATGCATCTTGACGTCGCTGCTGATCAGCAGCGACTCGACCTTCTCCGCGCTCGGCGATCCGATCTGCCGGTAGATGCTCAGGGACCGGTGCAGCAACTCCACTGCCTGGTCCCGCTGGCCGATCCCCAGGAGGCACCTGCCGAGGCCCTCGAGAGCGCGGGCCTCTTCGCGCGGCGCGACGATGCTCATCGCAATGGCCAGCGCCCGGTCGTGGTACGCGCGGGCGTCGTCGAGCGCGGCGCGGGCCAGGGTCACTTCACCCAGCGTGTTGAGCGCTCTTGCCTCGCCGGAACGGTCGCCCAGGTCGCCATAGAGCTCCAGGGCCCTGGCGAGGTTGACGGCTGCGAGCTCATGTTCCTCCCTGAGGCAGTGCACAGTGGCCGCGTCGGTGAGCGCGTTGGCTTCACCGAGCCGGTCGCCGAGTGCCCGGTACAGCTCAAGTGCCTCGGACAAGGTGTGGGTCGCCGTCGATGATGAGCCCGTTGCCTGCTGGGCCACGCCTAGCCCGGTGAGGGCGTTCGCCTCGCCGAGCCGGTCGCCGAGCGCCCGGTACAGCTCGAGCGCCTCGGACAGGCTCTCGAGCGCCGCCGCCGAGGAGCCCGCGCTCTGCTGGACGGCGCCGAGCTCTGTCAGCACGTTGGCCTCGCCGAGCCGATTGCCAAGGCGGCGGTAGATTCCCAGGGCTTGGCTGAGATTTGCCGCCGCCGCCTCGTAGTCATCGGTCAGGTAGAGCATGTCGGCCAGGTCGGTGAGCGCACGCGCCTCGGCTATCTGGCCGCTGGCATGGCGTGCCGCCTCGATCGCGAGCTGGTCGAGCGTCATGGCCTGCTGCCAGTGGCCCTGGCTGCGCAGGAACTCGTGCATGGCCGCGGGTATCGCTGTCGCATGCCCCGGTCGGCCGGACGAGGCCGCGAATTCCGCCGTCGCATGCAAGTTGAGCCGCTCGGCATCCAACCAGGCGATGGCCTCATCGCGGTGCGGTATCTCCGGCACGTGCGCCGGCGCTGCTACCGTCACGTCCGGTACGCGGCGGCCAAGCTTCGTGTTGGCGACCCTGGCGGTGTGCAGGTAGTAATCGAGAATCCGGTCCGAGGCGGCAATCCGCTCGACGGGCTGCATGTCAGTCGCCAGATCGCGGGCGAACTCCCTGATCAGGTCATGCAGCCGAAACCGGTGCCTGGCGGGTTCCATGATCAGGTACCTGTCGTACAGGTACTCCAGCGCCTGGCGCGACTCGTCCAGGCTGACCTGCCAGAGGGCTGCGGCGGCGAAGGCGTCGACGTCTGTCCCCGGATGCACCCCGAGGAGACGGAACATGAGCCGCTGCTCTTCGGCAAGGTCCTGGTAGGACCGCTCGAAGGCGGCGACCACGGACAGGTCCTCGGTATGCATCAGCGCCAGCCTGTCGCGCGCCTCAGCCAGGTCGGCCGCCATGTCCGCGGCAGTCCAGGCTGGGTGATGGTGCAGCCGCCGCGCGATCATGCCTAGCGCCAGCGGCAGGTAGCCGCACAGCTCGCCGATCTCGTCGATCGCGGCGTCAGAGGCGTCCAGACCTGGCCGGGCCGCGAGCTTGACCAGAAGGTCGGCGGCGTCGCTGGGGGAGAGCGCGTCAAGGCTGATGGCGTTGGCGTCGTCGAGCGCGGTGAGATGCCGCTGGCTGGTGATCAGGACCAGCGTCCCTGGCGCGTCGGGCAGAAGCGGCCGGACTTGCTCACTGTCCACGGCATCGTCGAGCACGAGCAGCAGGCGCCTATCCGCCAGCTGGTCGCGCCACATCCACGTGCGTTCCTCCAGGGCCGCCGGAATCTGCTGGGCGGGAACCCCGATGGTCCGCAGCAGGCTCTCCAGCGCGTCAGCTGTGTCGACGGGGAGCTGGCCAGGGGAATGAGCGTGCAGCGGCAAGAACACCTGCCCATCCGGGAACTGATCAGCGAGCCGGTGGGCGACGTGAACGGCGAACGCGGTCTTGCCGACGCCAGCCATTCCCCCGATGGCGTAGATACTTGCCCCGTTGGTTCTATGGCCCGCGCCGATCTGCGATATTTCCACCTCGCGGCCAGTGAAGGAGTTGATGTCGCGCGGAAGCGTCCGGCTCGCGGAGGCGACCCCGGCGAGCCGGCCACGGGCGGCTGCCTCGAAGGCCGCCCGCTCCGCGCCCTCGAGGTGCAGGGCTTTGGCAAGCAATCGCGCAGTGTCCTTGCGCGCAGTCAAGTTCACGCCACGTTCCAGGTCGCTGACCGATCGCGGGCTTATGCCGGCGGATTCAGCCAGTTCCTCCTGGGTGAGCCCGGCGTCGATTCGCAGCTGTTTGAGCAGCTGCCCGAATGACGCCATCACCGCTCCCCGACAAGCGCTGCGCGTTTGGTCAAGCAATCGGCCGCGGATCACGGCTTGCTGCTCGAAATCGCTACTAACAACTTTATATGAGCAACAGTTACATCGCAGTTCACGACGGGCTAAGCGGACTTTGCCGCACTGAGCGTGCACACAAGGATTCGCCACGGGTCGGCTAGCGGTCACCGGCCAGTCGGCGGGGAGGCCTTCCCGCAGCGGCACGTTCGTGCACGCTCGCCGGGTACTGCCCGGCACGGGATACTGGCGCTCGTGGCAGAGGCTGGCATGCAGCCGGATCCGGAAGCGGTGCTGAGCGCGTTCGGCCTGCAAGGCCCGGTCAGCGCGTGGGCCCCGGTGAGCGGCGCGTGGTCGAATAGGGTCTTTCGCCTTGCGGCCTCAGGCTCGGCTTACGCCGTCAAGGAGATGCGCAATCCCTGGCAGATCGAGCGGTGGGAGGAATGGCTGGCCGAAGCCTGGTCATTCGAGCTCCTCGCGATCGAAGCCGGGATAGCTGCACCCCAGCCCGTGCCTGCTGCGGATACCGGCAGCTGCCTCGCCAGGGTGCGCTGCCTCGGCGACGCTGCAGGGGCGGTGCCGGTACGAGTCCACCACTGGGTTGACGGTCAGCAATTCGACTCCGGAGTCGTCGACGAGGAGACTGCGCGCTGGGCCGGGCAGGTTCTTGCCAGCTTGCACGCGCTGGGGGTCAAGCCGCGTGATCGTGGCCTGTTTCCGAAGCTGGACACCGCCAGCGCCACGCGATGGCCTGAGCTGACCGAAGCAGCAAGACGGAGCGGCGTGGCGTGGGCTGAGCTCATGAACAGTGCCGCCGCGTCGGTGTCGGTCATGGCTGAGCTCGCGCGGGCTGGCGGTGCAAGGCCGGATGAGGAGGTCATGTCGCACGGCGACATCGACCAGAAGAACCTGATCCGCACGCCATCGGGTCCGGTGCTGTGCGACTGGGACGTGGCGGTGCCGCTGGTTCCGCGCCGCGAGCTGGCCGACGTCGCCTTGTCCATGGGGTGCTGGAAGGCGTTCGGCGTCGCGTGCGAGGTACTCAGGTCCTACCGGTCCAGCGGGGGAGACGACACCGAGATCACGCCTGGCGACTTGGGCCAGCCGATGATGATCGGGCTGGACTGGGTGACGTTCAACGTGGACAGGGCACTCGGCCTGCGGCCCGCCAGCCAGGAAGAGGTCGCTTTGGCGCGGAGCCTGGTTCCCGCTTTGCTGGCCGGCATCCAGGACCAGGTATCCACGGCGCTGCGAATCAGCGACCTGTTGCGACTCTAGGACGTGGCTGCCCCTCGCAGCGTGGCGGGCGCGCTACGGCCGTTGGGGGCGGGCTTGCCGATACCGTTGGCGTGGGCCGTCGCGGCCAAGGAAGGGACACTGCGATGCCGACTAGCACGTTCAGCTTTCCATCGAGTGACGGCCTGCAGGTTACGGCTTACCGGTGGGAGC
>JASHXW010000116.1 GCA_030043395.1 Streptosporangiaceae bacterium | reverse complement strand
GCTGGAGAGCCAGATCGGCTACGTGACCGGCGCTGTGCAGGCCCTTGCGGCGGAGCGCCTGGACTGGCTGGATGTGCGACAGGACGTGGACAGGGCGTTCCACGACTGGGTACAGGCGGCCAGCCGGACATCGGTGTGGGAGAGCGGCTGCACGAACTGGTACACGACAGCGTCCGGCCGCAACATCAACAACTGGCCGGACCACACGTTCTTGTACCGGCACCGGGTCCGTCACTTTGACCTGAGCAGCTACCACGTGATGCCCAAGCGGGTCACCCAGCGCGCTGCGGCGGGTACCAAGGCCGACCCCGCATGACGCCGCGCCGCGCTCGCGGGCAGGGCTCATCGCGATTCGCCGGCCTGCGGCTGCCGCCGAGCGTTGTCCGCGCCGGTATCCGGCTGCTTGGCCACCGCGCGCTGGATCCCGACCTCTCGTGGGAGGTCCAGCGCAAGCGCCTGGAAGGGCTGAGCGGAGCCGCTCCGCTGCCGAGGGGGACGGACGTCGCCGACCGTGTGATCGGCGGCTTGTCCGTCAAGGTGGTCACCGCGCCAAGGGCGCACGAGGCAGCGACCGTCGTCCACATCCACGGCGGCGGCTACTGCGTCGGCTCCGCGAGCACGGCGCTCGGATGGGCAGCGCATCTCAGCGCGAAGGCAGCCTGCCGGGTCATCTTGCCTGAGTACCGGCTGGCCCCCGAGCACCCGTACCCTGCGGCGCTCGACGACGTCATGGCGGTCGTGACCGCGCTGCTCACCGAGGCTCCTGCCTCCTCACTGGTGCTTTCCGGCGATTCAGCGGGCGGCGGGCTGGCCCTCGCCACGGCCGTGCGCATGCGAGACGAAGGCAAGACGCTGCCCGCGGGCTGCATCCTGATCTCCCCGTGGCTGGACCTGTCGGCGGACCGGCAGGCGATCCCCGGCCTGGTGCGGCGCGATGTGCTGCTCAGCCCGCGCTGGCTCGAGGCTTGCGCGCGGGCTTACACCGACCCGTCGCGCTGGACCGGGCACCTGATTTCGCCGCTGCTCGCCCCGCACGTCGGGCTACCGCCGCTACTGATCCAGGCCGGAACCGACGACCTGCTCGCCCCGGACGCCCGCCGCCTCGCCGCAAGCGCCTCAGCCGCGGGCGTCGACGTCACCTACACGACCTGGCCGCGCATGTGGCACGACTTCGCCCTGCAGGTTGGCCTGATTTCCGCCGCCGACAGCGCGCTATCCCAGGCGGCCTGGTTCGTCGGCAGAACGACCGCCGCACCGATTCCCTGAGTGCCTGACTATGGCTATCAGAACGGGACGATCGTGGTGAGCAGGCCAGTTGCGGGTGCGCGACCGGCGAGGGTCCGGCAAAATTCGACGGCATCCAGCGTGATGCGCTCGCCAGTGAGCTGGTTCGGGCCGCTTGCGTAGGTGCCGCCCGCCTGGCCGGTGAGGTCCAGCAGGAACGGCTTGCCGTGGCGGCGGGCCCATTCGGCAACAATGTCGGCGACAATGCGGTCATCATGCCCGGCGCTCAACTCGAGCGAACGGCGGGTCGCGCGGGTTGCGTCGATCCGGTGCATCCATAGATCGCGCAAGTAGATGGTGTCGATGAGATAGCCGAGCTTCCAGGTCTCGTGCACGGGCCCGTCGACTGCCAGCTTGCCGTGATCGCGCAGGAGCGCAGGTGTGCGGGTACGGCCGCGCACGGTTCTGGGTGCGGCTGCCGAGAGCCGGCCCGTGACCTCCTCCGCGCCGAGGCCGGCCCGGTCACGCACCTGGACGGCCGATAGCGCGGCTTCGAGTGGCCCGCCGTACCGCTTGCGATAGGCGCGGGCGGCTCGCAGCTGGCGGATGTTCTCGCGCACGGATGCGCCGGCTTCGCAGGCGCCCAGGACGTGCTGGTACATGGCCCGGACGTCCCAGGCCGGGCAGTCGGTCCGGGCGGTCCAGGATTCGGCATCTAGCGACCGCAGGAAGCCGAGTGTGCGCTCCAGTTCGGCCGCCTGCAGGCGCATCGCCTCGTGGTGGGTCAGGGGCGCGATGGTGGTGACGTCAACTGTCGTCATGGTCATTTCGGGCTCCCGTTGGCTGAGCGGGTCCTGGATCCGGCGGCACGGGTGGTCTGAAGTGGCCCAGGAACATCGCGGCTGACTCGCTGACAAGGCGGGTCCACCGCTCCCCCCCAGGATCGTTGGCGATCTGCTGGCTGGCCAAGCCGGTGACCAGAGCGATCCACAGGTCGGCCTCGCGCTGCCCGGCGATGCCGTTGCGGGCCAGCACGTCCCGCGCGCCGGCCACGGCTCGCACCGCGGGAGCATATGACTGCGATGACGGCTCGAAACCTGGGATGGTGCGCTGGAACAGCAGTTGGTAGCGCGGCAGGTCACTAGCGCAGAACTCGAAGAACCGCCGCGCCTGTGCCACCAGCAGCTCGCGTGGGTCTTCGCAGTCGTACGGTACGGCCATCGTGTCGGCGAACTGCGCGGCTGCCTGCCCGAACATCGCGTCGTAGATCTCGTTCTTCGACCGGAAGTAGGCGTACACCGTCGGCGTGGTTATCCCCGCACGGCGCGCCAGATCCCGCAGCGCCAAGCCGGCTAGGCCCTGCTCGGCGACAAGTTCCCAGGCGGCCTTGACGATCGCCTCGCGCGCGGATCGCCGGCGGCCTTCGCGCCAGCGGGACGCCTCCGTCAACTCGATCATCGTTCGTGATTCTTATACAGTGTTAAAATTTTGTCAACCATCGTCAGCTCCGTCGGGATTCATCTTGGGACTCGCCACAGGGACCTTCTAGGATCAGGCACTTGCCGCAGCTAGAGGCCTCTACGAGCGGCGGTTGAGCTGATCGAGAAGCGTCGCGCAGGCGTGCACGGTGCGCACGTGCGGCACGTCGATGCCGAGCCGGCCAGCCAGCTCGACCACCGCGCCGGTCATGCAGTCAAGCTCGAGCCGCTTTCCGGCCTCCAAGTCCTGCAGCATCGAAGTGCGGTGGTCCCCCACCGCGATCCCCGCCTCAAGCCGCCGGTCGAGCGACACCGGGAACACGATCCCCAGCCGGTCGGCCACCTGGGCGCACTCGGCGAACACGGCCCTCAGCAGGTCCATCATCTCCGCCGTCGTGCCCAGCTCGCCGAGCGTCGCCCTGGTCAGCGCGGTGATGGGGTTGAACGCCACGTTGCCGATCAGCTTCAGCCAGATCTGATCCCGCAACTTGGTTTCGACCGGCGCCCGCAAACCCCCCGCGCCGAAGGCCTTGGCGATCAGCGTGCAGCGGTTCGTTATGCGACCGTCGGGCTCTCCGATCGTGAAGCGAGTCCCCTCGATATGGCGGATCACCCCCGGTTCGGTGATCTCGGTCGACGAGTAGACCACGCAGCCCACGTTGTGCTCAGGCGCTATCGACCGCGCGATCACCCCGCCTGGGTCGACGCTCTCCAGGCGAGCGCCGCCCGGCGGTTCGGGCACGGACTGGAAGTACCACCAGGGGATGCCGTTCTGGGCCCAGATCACGGCGGCCTGCGGGGCGAGCAGCTCGCCGAGGCGAGGTGCCAGATCTGGCAGGCTGTACGCCTTGAGTGCCACGAAGACCACGTCGGCGCCGGCCAGCGCCGCGAGGTCGTCGGTGACCTCTGGGTGGGCGGTGAAATCGCCGCGTGGCGAGAGCACCCGGACGCCGTTCGCGCGCATCGCGGCCAGGTGCGCGCCCCGCGCGATCAGCGTGACGTCGGCGCCGCCGCGCTGCAGGGCTGCTCCGACGTAAGCGCCGATCGCGCCGGCGCCGAGTACCGCGAATTTCACGAGCGCCCTGTCCCGGCGGGTCCGCCTGCCACGAACTCGGCCACCCGGCGGCGCTGCACCTTGCCAGTGGCCGTGCGCGGTATCTCGCCGAGGACGTGAATCGTCACCGGGACCTTGAAGGCGGCGATGCGTTCACGGCTGTAGTCGATGAGCTCTCTCGGCGTGACTGGCCCGGCGTCGGCGTTGAGCGTCACCGCGGCCGACACCAGCTCGCCGTACTTCTCGTCGGCGACCCCGAAGCACACCGCGTCCCGGACCGCCGGATGCGAGAGCAGAACCTGCTCGACCTCGGCGGGTGAGATGTTCTCGCCGCCGCGCAGGATCATCTCCTTCAGGCGGCCTTGCAGGTACAGGTATCCCGCACGCAGGACGCCCTGGTCACCGGTGCGGAACCAGTCACCGAAGAACGCGTCCGCCGTGGCCACCGGATTGTTCACGTAGCCCGACATCACGCCGGGCCCCCGGATCACGACCTCGCCGGGCGTGCCGTCGGGCAGCAGCGTGCCCGTCTTGCCGGCGATGGCGATCTGCGTCCCGGTGGCCACGCCGACTGAGCCGGGGATATGGGCTCCAGGCGGCAGCGGGTTGGACGCCATCTGGTGACTGGCCTCGGTCATGCCGTACGCCTCGAGCATCGGCACGCCGTACCCGGCCTCGGCCCGCTCGAGCAGCGCAGGCGACAGTGCCGAACTGCACGACCGCGCGAACCGCAACGCCGGCGGCGGGCCGGCGGCTGCCTGCTCGCCGCCCATCCGGTCCAGGATCATCTGGTGCAGCGTCGGCCCGGCCGACACCCAGGTCGCGCCGTGCTCGCGGGCCTGCGGCCAGAACGCGGGCGGCGTGAAACGACGCGGCACGATCACCGAGCCGCCACCGGCCAGCGCGGCGAACGTCGAGGCGACCAGGCCGTGCACGTGGAACAGCGGCATGACGCAGAACGACACGTCCGACGACCCGAGCTGGTAATGCGCGGCGATCGTCCGCGTCGATGCCATCAGGTTGCGATGGCTCAGCGGTACCTGCTTGGGCCGGCTCGTCGTCCCGCTGGTATGCAGCACCACTGCCACGTCACCGGGTTGAGCGGGCTCAAGTCCGCCCGCTGGAGTCAGCTCATGACCGTTAACAAAGAGCCCTGGCGACTGTCCTGCGCCGGCCGGCCCGCCTTCGACGGCGATCACGGGGATGTCCCTCGCGGCTGCCGCGGCGAGGGCGGCAGCAGGCATGGTCGCGGGGACCAGCAAGACCCTGGGCGCGATGTCCTGCAGGTAGAACAGGTATTCGCTCTCGGTGTAAGCGGGATTGAGCGGCGCGGCGGCTGCCCCGAGCGTCGTGATCGCCAGGAAGATCTGCACGACCTCAGGGCCGTTCGGCAGGGTGAAGGCGACCTTGTCGCCGCGCTGCACCCCGGCCGCGGCTAGCCGCCCGGCCAGTGCCTGGACCCGGTCGGCAAGCTGCCCGTAGGTCAGGCTCTGGCCATCCTCGGGCACCACCAGAGCCGGTCGCGAGGAGTCCGGATGGTGCAAGATCGCGCTGAGGGTCTCACTTGGCATCGATCTGCCTCCCTCGGGGGATCGGAGACGAAACCTGGCCGGTCAGTGAACGAGGGACGGCATCACGACGTGCGGTGCTCGCTGCTGCATCGCGCTGAGGAACGACCTCATCTGGCGCCTGCCGCCGACCCTGATCCGCTGGCCACTGCTGGATTGAAGAACCACGCGATCGTGGTTCTTGTCGTCCTGGGTGACCAGCATCAGGTCGCTCAGCGGAATCGCGCCCCGGCGGGCGAGGGTACGCCAGCGCAGCTCGTCAGCGGTCAGGTCGAGCCGGTACGGCCACCGCCACAGCGCCAGGTAGCTCCACATGGCGTCCGCCACGAGCAGCGCCAGGCCAGCCAGCCGCACGAATCCGGCGCTGGTCACATAGTCGAACACGGCCAGCGAGGCTGAGGCGACGAGCAGCCCGGCCAGCAGGCACTGCATCTGGCTTACCCGAACGTCGCAGACCTGGTAGCTCGTGATGACCTCGGCGCGCTGTTCGCATGAGTCCATCGGCTCTCCGATCATCCAGCTGCGCGATGCCCAGTCAGGAACCCTCATGCTAAGACGTGCGCCCGGCTGGCCGCCCAGACGGTCTCGGCCTCGCCCATCGGAGTGGATGGCGCGGCACGGACGAACGGCCAGATCTCCTCGGCGACGCGCCGCCAGTCGGCGGTCGCCGTCAGGTCGCCGAGGAGCGCGAACATGCCCAGGTTGATCCGCTGCAGGATGACATACGACCGCGGGATCGACACGAACTCGGCGACCGGGCTGCGCACGTCGAAGAACCTGCGCACCACGGCCGTGGCGTAGTCCGGCTTGATCGTCACCTGGCCGGGCTCGCGAACCGTCGCGTAGAACACCGCCAGGTGCTCGAC
>JASHXW010000115.1 GCA_030043395.1 Streptosporangiaceae bacterium | reverse complement strand
GACATGCAGGGACGCTACTGCCCGTGCCCGCGCAGATACAACCCACGGCAGAGCCTGGCTTGGTCAAATCTGCCAGGCTGCCCTGCGCCGCAGCGCGACCATCAGGCGTTATGGGGAGCTATGCCATCATCGGAGCATGGCTGACCTCTCCGAGCTCCCTCCCGACTTCGCCGGGCCGCTGCCCGCATTCTCCGGGCCTCTTCCTGCCGAGGGGATCGTCGAGCCTGCGTGCATCGTGCCCTTCGACCTGGCGGCGAACGGCTACGTCGAGCATGAGTTCCTCGTCAGCGGAACGGCGCGCTCGTACGTGCTGAATCACCCGGCCCGCAGCGACGGGCGATGGACGGCGGAGCCGTCCGGCGACGCTCCGTTCCGCACGCGCGTCGTCGTGCGACGGCCGCAGGAGCAGGCGCGGTTCAGCGGGACGCTCCTGGTGGAATGGCTCAACGTGTCCAGCGGCTTCGACGCCGACGCGGACTGGGCCTACACCCACGATGAGATCCTGCGCGCGAGGCACGCCTGGGTTGGGGTGTCGGCGCAGGCGGTCGGCGTGACCGGCGGCGAGAGCCTGCTCAGCTTTCCCGGCGTGCAGAACAAGGGCCTGCGCGGCTCGAACCCGGCTCGTTACGGCACGCTTGAGCACCCAGGAGACCAGTACGCCCTGGACATCTTCCGCCAGATCGGGCTCGCGCTGGCTGGCCCGGCCGAGCCGTCGGCGGGCGGCGCAACCAACCGGACGACGGTGCTCGGCAGGCTGACGCCGCAGCGCATCCTGGCGATCGGCGAGTCGCAGTCGGCGTTTTACCTGGCCACCTACATCAATGCCATCCATCCGCTGAGCCCGTTCTTCGATGGTTTCCTCGTGCACAGCCGTGGTGCCGGCGCCGCGCCGCTGGACGGCACTGGCATCGCCAGGGAGCCTGTCTCCGAAGGAATCAAGATCAGGAGCGATAACGCAGTTCCCGTGCTGACTGTGCAAACCGAGAGCGATCTACTTGAGCCGCTGGCCTTCGGCCAGGCCAGGCAGCCGGACTCGGACTGGCTGCGCATCTGGGAGGTGGCAGGCGCCTCGCACGCCGACGCCTACATGATCGGCATCGGCGCGCAACTGCTCGGCATCGACTGGCGGATCAACGAGGGCCCGCACCGGTTCGTCGCCCAGGCCGCGCTGCATGCGCTGAACTGCTGGGTGTGCGATGGCGTGCCGCCGCCGTCGGCCCCTGGCATCGAGCTGAAGTCGGTCTCTCCGCCGGCGATCGCGCGGGACTCGCGCGGCATCGCGCTCGGCGGCGTGCGCACTCCTGCGGTGGACGTCCCAGTCGTGGTGCTCAGCGGCGAGGGCCCGCCCGGCCCGCCAGGCGGCACCGGCGCGCTCCTCGGCTGGCTCGTCGGCTCGACCACGCCGATCGACCCGGCCGAGCTGCGCAGCATGTACGGCAGCAAGGAGGGCTACCTCGCGCAGTACACCAAGTCGCTGGACGCGACGATCGCAGCGGGCTTCCTGCTGCCAGCGCACCGGGACGAGCTCCTCGAGCTCGCGGAGGCTGCGGAGATCCCGGGGGACTGACAACGGCATGATGTGAGCATGCCGAGCGCCGCCGATCCGTACCTCCATGGCCACCACGACAGCGTCCTGCGGTCGCACCGCTGGCGTACAGCTGAGAACTCGGCGGGATACCTGCTGGCCAGCCTGCCGCCGTCCGCGCGCGTGCTCGACGTCGGCTGCGGCCCTGGAACGATCACCGCGGGCCTGGCCGAGCACCTTCCGCAGGGCGAGGTCGTGGGCATCGACGCCGCTCCCGACGTCCTTGCGGAGGCTCGGCTGGAAGCGCAACGCCGTGGCCAGGCGAACGTCAGCTTCGAGGTCGGCGACGTCTACAGCCTGGAGTTCGGCGACGGCACATTCGACGTCGTGCATGCGCACCAGGTGCTGCAGCACCTCACTGATCCGGTGGCTGGCCTGAGGCAGATGCGCAGGGTCTGCCGTCCGGGGGGCCTGGTCGCGGCGCGGGACGGGGACTACGGCGGGATGATCTGGTTCCCGGAGGATCCGGAACTTGCCGAATGGCGCGGCCTGTACCAGCGCGTGGCTCGCGCGCTCGGCGGCGAGCCAGACGCGGGCCGCAGGCTGCTGTCCTGGGCCGGGGCCGCTGGCTTTACGCAGGTGCAGGCATCGGCGGCAGCGTGGTGTTACGCCACGGCGCAGGACCGGGCCTGGTGGGGGGAGTCATGGGCGCAGCGCCTTACGGACTCGCCGTTCGGCGAGCACGCCGTCGAGCACGGCCTGGCCGCGAGGCAGGACCTCGAGCGGCTGGCGGCGGCGTGGTTGCGGTGGGCGGCTAGTGATGACGGCTGGTTCATGATCCCGCACGGTGAGATCCTCTGCCGGGCCTAACAGATCCGCAGGCCGGATAAGATTTCCTAGCTGAAGCATCATGGTCTAGGCCTAGCTTTCCGGAACTCTGTTCGCTGAGGGCGAGGCGCGCCATGCAAGGGCGGGCTCGTCGCAAGGACCGTGATGTGACTGCCGCATCGTCATGCAGTTCGGCGAGCGGCGCCACAAGCTAGGCGGGAAGGCCACTCCATGCGTCGACGCCGCGACGGCAAGAACGACACCGATGCGCAAGCGCAGAACGGTGCTTCCCAGGCCGCATCGGGTCAGGCACAGCCCGGCCAGCCGTCAGCGCCCGGCCAGCCAGCGCTCGCCGGCCAGCCAGCGCTCGGCCAGTCACAGTTCGCCGGCCAGCCGCATTCGGGCCAGGTTCCCGATGCGAACAGTGAGACGGATCCGGACATGGGCTACGGCGATCCCCATGCCGGGCCTGGCCGGCATTCCGGTGGCCAGCGTCATGGCTCGGCCGCCTACCCGGACAGCGGGTACGCGGCGCAGGATCCGTACATCAGCGGCCGGGCCTACCCTGGGCCACCGCAGTACCGAGGCGACTCCTCTCAGGAGCCAGGCTGGTACGGCCCCGACGGGCGCTACGCAGGTCCGGTCCGCTATCCGCAGGAGTACTCGTCAGGGCCCTATCAGGGCGAGGACTACTACGGTCCGCCCAGTTACGCAGGCCAGGGCGGCTATCCCGGCGCAGATCCGGGCTCTTCGCAGCCGTACGCGGGGCGCCACGGAGCCCAGCACTACCAGGGCGGCGAGCAGTACCCGCACGAGGAGTACCGCGGCCAGGAGCCTTACTACGGCCAGCAGCCTTATCCAGGTCAGCAGCCGTATCCGGGTCAGGACCCGTACTCCGGCCAGCAGCCGTACGCAGGTCAGGATCCCTACGCTGGCCGGGCACCCTACCAGGGTCAGGTTCCCTACCCCGGCCAGCAGCCGTACCCGGAGGATCAGTACGCCGGCCGGCAGCCGTACCCGGGTCAGGACCCCTACTCCAGTCAGCAGCAATACGCGGGACAAGAGCCCTACCCGCAGGCGGGTTATCCGGGTCACGGGCTCTTGCCCGGCGATCCGCAGCGCCAGGACCCGCCGTCGCCGCAGCGCAGCAGGCTTCCGCAGCCCGCGACTACCTCTCTTGTCCCGCTGAAGGTCACCTCAGCTCCGGGACCAGCGCCGGCCCCTCCAGCGGACTCGACGAGCCCGAAGACTCGCAAGCGGCGCTCCCGGCTCGTCACCGTCCTGCTGATCGTCGCGGTGCTGATCATCGGGGCGGGCGCCGCGGGCGGCGGCTACCTCCTGCTGAGGACCAAGGGCAGCCCGCAGCAGGCCGCGGCGGCCTACGTGACCGCCTGGCAGCAGGGCAACTACGCGACGATGGACCATGTCAGCGTCAACGTCCCGAGCGGAGGGATCGCCGCGGCTCTGAAGCAGGCCGATACGCAGCTAGGCGTGCGCAGCTCCCGGGTAGCGCTCGGCAAGGTGAGATCAGCCGGGAACACGGCGACAGCGCACTTCACCGTCACTGATCAGCTGGCCAGCAACCACGTCTGGAAGTATCAGGGCTTGCTCCACCTGGTCAACCGCAATCGCCTGTGGTGGGTGAACTGGAGCCCCTCGGCTATCTACCCAGGTCTGAAGGCAGGGGAGCGCTTCGCGCTGACGAGTGCCTGGCCGGCCCGGGCGCCGATACTCGACGCGAACGGCAACGTG
>JASHXW010000114.1 GCA_030043395.1 Streptosporangiaceae bacterium | reverse complement strand
AATCGTGCCGGGGCAAAGGGGCCGCGTCATAGGAGGTTGGCATGCACGTCAATGCTGGTGATACCGCTTGGATGCTGACTTCGACGGCGCTGGTGTTCTTCATGATGCCCGGCCTCGCGTTGTTCTACGGTGGCCTGGTAGGCGCGAAGAACGTGATCGCGACGATGGTCCAGTCCTTCATCGCGATCGGCGTGATCAGCTTGCTGTGGGTCATCGTGGGATACTCGCTAGCCTTCGGTGCCGATCACTGGGGAGTGATTGGCAGCCTGCAGAACGTGCTGCTGCGCGGCGTGAACGGCACCCCGAACAAATTTGCGCCTACGATTCCGTCGCTGGTGTACATGGCGTTCCAGATGAAGTTCGCCGTCATCACCCCGGCCCTGATCGCGGGGGCGTTCTGCGAGCGGATGCGCTTCCGTGGCTACCTGGTCTTCATCGGCCTGTGGTCCTTGTTCGTTTACTGCCCGTTCGCGCATGCCGAGTGGGGCGGCGGGATCCTCGGCTCCGGTGGCCTGCACGCGATCGACTTCGCGGGCGGCTCGGTCGTCCATGAGCTCGCCGGGGCAGCGGCGCTCGCGACCGCCTTCTACTTGAGGCGAAGCCACCCCCTCGAGCGACCCCACAACGTGCCGCTCGTGCTGCTCGGCGCGGGGATCTTGTGGTTCGGCTGGTTTGGCTTCAACGCCGGCAGCGCGGTATCTGCGGGGCAGGTCGCCAGCTATGCGCTGGTCAACACCCAGCTCGGGGCGTGCACCGCGATGCTCGCCTGGATGGGCATCGAATGGTCGCGCCGGCGTAAGCCATCAGGGGTGGGCATCGCTGCCGGTGCTGTCGCTGGCCTGGCCGCGATCACGCCGGCGTCGGGTTACGTGCAGCCGTGGGCGGCGATCATCATCGGCGCCGCAGCCGGGCTGCTGTGCTACGGAGCGGTCCACCTGAAGGACATCTTCCATTACGACGACTCCCTGGACGTGGTCGGCGTGCACATGGTCGGCGGCGCCATCGGAGTGCTGCTCACCGGCGTGTTCGCCAGCCTCGCCGTGAACGCTGCCGGCGAAGCCGGGGGCTGGACCCAGCTCGGCCGCCAGGCAGTGCTGGCCGTCGTCGGAATCGTCTACCCGTTCGTCCTCACGTGGGTCATCTTGTGGATCACCGACCACACCGTCGGGCTGCGGGTGACGCCTGGAGAGGAGGAGGCCGGCCTCGACCTTGGTGAGCACGCCGAAGTCGCGTACCAGCCTGCCGAACCGCAGCCCGCGTCTCCGGCAACAGCATGACCACTCCTGGCCTACACCGATTGGAATGGTCGTTTTCATGGCAATCGCCAGTGCTTGGAGCATGGGTCATCGCCTGATTGCTCGCGGATGTTGCTTCGGCATCTCCGCAGTGCTCATGATCGGCGCCGCAGTGACCTCGCCTGTGGCATTCGCCGCGTCGCGGGCGGCGACTACGCGCGTGCAGGCCCCACTGTCAGGCGCTAAGGACGTGCCGGGCATTCCGCCAGGACCAGTGGATGACGCACTGGGCTCTGCTGTCGCCATGTCAGGAAACATCGCCATGGTGGGCGCCCCTGACGTGAACAACGGCGCGGGCGGTGTCTACGTCTTCAGGCGAACTGGGACACGATGGCATCTGTGCGCGGTGCTGACCGATCCGCAGAATCGCCCGGGTGATGATTTCGGGTGGTCGGTGGCGGTGGATGGCGACACGGCGCTGATCGGCGCGCCGTCCACCACGTACTTCTCTTCCGGGCCGCCGGGAGCTGTCTACGTCTACGTTGGCTCGGGAGCACGGTGGCGGCTGCGGGCCAGGATTTCCGCGCCGCATCCGTCGAGCGGCGACTCTTTCGGAACTACCGTCGCGATGGCGGGTAAGCAGGCGCTGATAGGGGAGTCCGGATACAGCAAGGTCAGCGACGCGTACGTCTACCAGCACTCAGGCAGTCACTGGAAGCTGCAGGCATCGCTGCCCGATCCGGGCCACGCTGCGGGCACAGACGTCCCTGCCGTCACTGCGTTCTCGTCCTCGCTGGCCGTGCTCGGAGCACCCGGCGTTGACGGCGGAAGCGGGGCCGTCTACGTCTACCGGCGCATGGAAGCGACGTGGCGACGATCTGCGGTACTAGCCGATCCGGGAGACCTCGGGGATGACTTCTTCGGCAGCGGGCTCGCCCTGCACGGGCCGACCCTGATGGTCGGGTCCTGGGGTGCGGGCGCCGTGTATGTCTATGCGGAATCTGGCGCGAGCTGGCAGTTGACGTCAACGATCCATAACTCGATTCACGTCGGCAATTATGGCCAAGCCGTGGCCACGAACGGGAAGGTCGCTGTATTCAGCTCACTCGACGCTACTGCCGTCTATGTGCTTGAGACGAGCGGCTGGGAGCTCAGCGCCATGCTGAGCACTCCAGATGGCAGGTACGGTCCCGCCTTGGCGCTCGGCCGGACGACGCTGATAGCCGGGGCCACGCCTGGCCCTGACAACGACGTCGGGGCAGGCTTCGTTTACACGGAGCAGGGCGGACGCTGGCGGCGCCAAGCAGTTCTCTCTGACCCGCGTGGCCGGGCCAGCGCGTACAAAGGCTCCGCCGTGGCCATCTCGGGCGGCACGGCCGTGGCCGGAGCCTGGGGCAAATACGATCGGGATGGAATCGCGTTCATCTATGCCAGGGAGCGCGGCAGGTGGCGCCAGCAGGTCACGGTCAGGGATCCGGGCCACAACTATTTCGGCATGTTCGGCATAGCAGTCGCGGCATCCGGGTCGACCGTTGCGATCGGAGCACCGCAAGCAGGCGATTCCGACGGCGGGCAGGTCTTGCTCTACGTCAGGCGGCACGGGCGATGGGATCTCCGCGCGAGGATCAACGATCCGGGCAACTACCTGGAGGACGCCTTCGGTTCGTCGGTCGCCATGGCTGGGTCGACCATGGTGGTCGCAGCCCAGGGTGCGGGAGTGGCCTACATCTTTGCCAAGGTTGGGCAGGGCTGGCGCCAGCAGGCGGTCCTCAGCGACCCCGGAGGCGGCGCCACGGCAGCGGTATCTGATGGCACTGTCGTCATCGGCGCCGCCGGAACCCACGATGACGCCGGCGTGGCATACGTGTACGCCAGGTCGGGCGACAAGTGGCACTTGCAGAGCACGCTGACCGATCCGCGGGGCGTGCCGAACGATGAGTTCGGCACATCGGTGGCGGTGTCCGGTGGAACGGTCGTGGTCGGCGCACCCGGGGTTCGGAATTTCCGGGGTGCGGCCTACACCTACGCCAGATCGGGGCCGCGGTGGCTGCGCGAGGGCACCCTGACCATCACGCGCAGCGCCGACGTGGCCGGCGGATTCGGCGGCTCGGTCGCCATGACCGGTACCGGCACGCGCACCCTCGCAATCGTCAGTGGCCTGGCAGTCAGCGGCCTTGCGCCAGCCGGACACCTCTGCGGGAAGGCGTTCGAGTTCAGCAGGGCAACCGGGAAGTGGCGTGAAGCGGCCAGGTTGGCCGATCCCCGGTGCACGCCATACGACGAGTTCGGCTACGCGCTCGCGATGTCCCCGAGCACCGCCATCATCGGCGCACCGGGCACCGACGGCGACACCGGCACCGCTTGGATACGAGACCTCAGGGAACCCAAGCCCAGCTAGACGCCAGGGGATCGGCGCTCGAAGGTACCGAGTGGGATTGGACTGCCGGGCGGGCCCGGTGCTGGAATGGCGCAGTGGATCGCGATGCAGTGCTGGCTGAGTTCGACTCCCAGATGCGCCGTAACCTCGCCGCCGATCCGGGAACTCGGGTTGAGCGCGAAGAGCGCATAACTCGGGTCATCTCCACCGGGGATGGCTGGAACGGTGTCGTCTGGACCGACCTCACCGAGGCAGATGCCGACGCCCTGATTGCCGCACAGGTCAGCCGGTTCGCCGACTCGGCCGGGCCGTGGGAATGGAAGTACTACTCCTACGACCAGCCTGCCGACCTGCCTGGCCGGCTGGAGGCTGCTGGCTTCCTGCCAGATCCCGCGGAGACCTTGCTGGTCGCGGAGATCGCGGACCTGCACATGGACACAAGCCCGCCTGCTGGGGTCGACCTGGTGCCGGTCGAGGACGAGGCCGGGGCTGCCGCGGTTGTGCGCGTGCACGACGAGGTCTTCGGCGGAGATCACTCCTCGATCGGCTCAGCCATCATGGCGGGCCTGGAAATGCGGCCGCGACCCGTTGAGGCAGTCGTCGCCGTGGCAGGGGAGAAAGCCATCTCTGCGGGGCGGGTGGAGTTCCCGCAGGACAGCGACTTCGCCGGCTTGTGGGGCGGGGGTACCCTGCCGAACTGGCGTGGCCGCGGAGTGTTCCGTTCGCTGGTCGCCTACCGTGCGCGGCTGGCCAGGGAGCGGGGCTACCGGTACCTGCAGGTCGACGCGTCGCCCGATAGCCGCCCGATCCTCCTTCGGCTGGGGTTCACTGAACTGGCCGAGACGACGCCGTTCATACATCGAGGGCGGTAGGGGCCCTCCCGGACCACCAGCCGCCAGTTCTATCTTTAGCGTTAAGTACCCTTTTGGCAGTAGCTGTGAAACTATTTGTCCTGTGGCAAGCAGGAGTGCGCCTCGTCTCACTTTGGTGGCGGCATACCGGCGACCCTACCTTTCAAGTCGGCTACCGCCATTGGTGGACTGGACTGTCGGGCGCTGGATTCTCGCGCTCTTTTTGGTGGGTTGCTCTGCGCTACCGTGGTGGAGTCAGGTGAGTGCGAGGCAACAGCTCAGCGCGCATGCCATGGGTACGATAGTTGCGATCCACGGAACTTCTCCGATGCGATCTCTCGAGGTAATGGTCGGTTCAGGAATCTCTTTCTCGCACACCGTGCAAGCTACTGTCGAACCGGCCAATAAGCATCGATGGAATATTGGCGAGGAAGTACCGGTCAGATATGATCCCGATCCCTACAAGATAATATTTCTTTCCGTTGAAGTGCCTATATGGCGAGTTCGAGCGGCGTATGCGGGTCCTGGTGGCGATAGAAACTACAACACAAACTGGGATGGCACCTGGTTCTTCGCCGTGATCGCCTTGGCTATAGCTGGTCCGACCCTGGCACGTCTCGGCCGCTATCTGAGACTCACGAAATCCCGCGATACGGCACGGTTGCGAGTGACCTATCACGGCCGCTTGGCCAGCATCAATCCGCCAGGCGCACTGCAGCTACAGTGGAAGGTGCTTGGTCCCCCGGATCTATCTGGGGAGACCCGCGAGGTTGCCGGGCAGATTCGACCTGGAAGGTGGCTGGTGATCCGGCGACCTGACGGTAAGTATGTCTGGCCCCAGACTCGCATGCAGCCCGTGCTCGGAGTTGCCGCCAGCACCCTTTCGCTGGTAACTGCACCGGCGACCGATACAGTGGCGGCCGAGCGTCGTCTCCTTGCGTATTACGCGCAGGTCGCTCGCGAGTTGCAGTCTTTGCCCATTATCGTCCGACGCCCGCCTGGCCGCGTGGATGACTCTTGGTGGCTGTTCGCTCCCAGGCCAGTGGTCCGGGCCCTCGTTTCGCTACACGTACGCAAACGGACCGCCGCGCTGGCTAATGCTCTGGTACGAGACGCCTTGGTGGCCAGTGCCAGCGAGAGGCAAGCCCTTCTTGAAGCCAGCGACGAGTGCAGGGCACTCGGTACAGCGATGTCAGGCAATGCCTGGCTGGCAGTGGTAACAGCCGTGGCCACCACAGGCTTCAGCATCCTGAGTCCGTTGCTGCCGCTCCCGAAGGTGCACATAGCGACTAGCGCATTTGGCCACGACCTCTACACGGCGCTTGGCTTCAGCCTTGTCTTTGGCGTGGCGCCGCTACTCATATTCTTCAGTTCGGTGAGTTGCA
>JASHXW010000113.1 GCA_030043395.1 Streptosporangiaceae bacterium | reverse complement strand
AGGCTCGGCACGGAATCGCAGCTGCCCTTGCGTTCCGGTCAGCTCGGCGGGCGTGCCGTCGGCGACCAGCGCCCCGCGGTCGATGATCACGACCCGGTCGGCGAGCCGCTCGGCCTCCTCGAGGTAGTGCGTGGTCAGGATGACCGTGGTGCCGGCTGCCTGCAGCGCGCTGACCAGGTCCCAGGTCGCGTGCCTGGCCTGCGGATCGAGTCCGGCGGTCGGCTCGTCAAGGAACACCAGCTCGGGACGGCCGATGATCGCGGCTGCCATCGACAGCCGCTGCTGCTGGCCGCCGGACAGCCGCCGGTACGGGGTGCGGGCCGAATCGGCCAGCCCGAGCCGGTCGAGCAGCGTGGCCGGAGGAATCGGGTGCGCGTAGAACCTGGCCATCACCGACAGGTAGTCCGCTGCTCTTGCGCCGGTCGGCACGCCACCGGCCTGCAGCATGACGCCGATCCTCGGGCGCAGCTCCCTGGCGTCGCGTACCGGGTCGAGTCCGAGCACTCGGACAGTGCCAGCGTCGGGTCGCCGGTAGCCCTCGCAAACCTCCACGGTCGTGGTCTTGCCTGCTCCGTTGGGCCCGAGAACGGCCGTCACCTGACCACGCTCGGCGCGCATCGACAGGCCCGCCACGGCCGCGGTACGGCCATAGCTCTTGACCAGGCCGCTGATCTCGACGGCCGGAGCATCACCCACGCACGCGAGTCTAGGGGCCAATCCCAGCGGGCGAGGCTACGGGCCGATCCCTGCGCGCGCCGCAGAACCGCGCTCCCTCAAGGGCGCACCGCGGTTCGCGCAGCGGCGTGCCGGTCATCGAGGCGAGCAAAGACCGGCACCGGAGCAGGCAGCAGGCCGCCATCACCTGCGCACTGTGCCTTGATCCTTACTGCCAGATCCGGCGCAAACGGCTCCAGGTGGCGAGCGATCTCGCGGCAGGTATCGAGCAGCGTCGCAAGAACGCAGTCCAGCTCGCTGCTCGCCGTCGCGTCGCCGGATCGCTCGGCTGCGGCCAGCTCCCATGGCCGGATGCCGCTGATGAGCCGGTTGGCGGCGTCGGCGATCGCGACCACTGCACCGGTCGCGGCACGGAAGTCACCGTCGGCGAGCGCGGCCTCGATGAGCTCAGGAGCCCGGCCGCGGGCCGCCTGTACCTCGGCGAGGCAAGGGATCACGGACCGTGGTTCGACTGGCGCCAGGCCGGCCCGGTACTTGTGGATCATCGACACGACCCGGTTCACCAGGTTGCCGATGCCGTTGGCAAGTTCGTCATTGGACCTGGCCACCAGCCGCGCGACGGTGAAGTCCGTGTCGCCTACCCGGGGCACTTCGCGCAGCAGCCACCAGCGGACAGCGTCGGTGCCGAACTCGGCGGTCAGTGCGGCGGGATCGACGCCGTTGCCGCCTGACTTGCTGATCCTCGCGCCGTCGATGGTGAGGTAATCGTGCACGAGTATGTCGGTTGGCAACGCCAGCCCGGCCGACAGCAGCATCGCCGGCCAGTAGACGGCGTGGAACCGCAGCACGCCCTTGCCGAGCAGGTGGATGCGGCGATTGGCCAGGGTCCACCATCGGGCCAGGTCGTCCTGGCCTGTCCCGTAGCCGAGAGCGGTGATGTAGTTGCCAAGCGCGTCCCACCACACGTAGATCACCTGACCTGGATCGCCGGGCACGGGGATGCCCCAGCCTCGGGCGCGCTGGGCGGACCGGGAGATGGAAAAGTCCTCGAGCCCAGCGTCGATGAACGCAAGCACCTCGTTGCGGCGCCCGGCTGGCTCGATCCGCAAGCGTCCGGAGCGAATTTCCTCGCGTAGCCGCCCGGCGTACCTGGACAACCGGAAGAACCAGTTCTCCTCGGCAACCAGCTCGGGCTCCGTGCCGTGCTCCGGGCACCGGCCGCCAGTCAGCTCGCCGACGGTGTAGAACTGCTCGCAGCCGACGCAGTACAGCCCCGCATAGTGCTTCTTGTAGATGTCGCCGGACGCCGTGCAGGCATCCCACAGCCGCCCTACGCCTGGCCGGTGCCGGGGATCGGTGCTTGTCCTGATCACGTCGTCCACGCTCAGCGAGAGCGGGCCGGCCAGTCCGACGAACGCAGCGGCATTGCCGTCGACGAGCTCCTGAACGCCGACCCCTTCCGCCGCGGCCGCCAGGACGTTCTTCAGCGAGTTGTCATCGGTCCCGGTCTGGAACCTGACCCGATCGCCGCGCTGGCGGTGATGCCGGGCAAGCACGTCGGCCTGCACCAGCTCGAGGGCGAAGCCGAGGTGCGGGCGCGCGTTGACATAGGGAATGGTCGTGGTGATGTAACAGGACTGGTCAGGAAGGTGGGGCATCGGAACCTCCAGGTCGGGGCTCCGGCAGCCAGAAATGCGACGAGGCCCCGTAGCAGGGCCTCGGATTCGAGAAATCAGTCCAGCGTCAGCGGCCCCGCGAGCGGGGCATCATGACCTGACGCGCGGACTTTGTCATGACGCCATGATAGCCCGCCTGGCATTGCGCTCATCCGGATTGGCAGCGCAGCCGAGCGTTCGGCAGAATGCCGACGTATGCCGCAAGGTATCTCGGGGGCGAGGAGCTGGGATGGCGCAGACGCTGTGGGACGTCGAGGGCGATGTGCGCAGGGCGCTGCGGTCGATCGCGGCTGATCCGCAGCTCGGGGCGTCGGTACTGGCCGAGCCGCTCGTGATGACCAACCTGCTCAAGGACCTGCTGCCGGACCTGCCACGCGAGTCGGCGCTGCTGATCGCCGCCGCCCAGTGCGACTTGCCCGGCGTGCTCCAGGACCTGCTCGCCCAGGGCATGGACCTGGCCACCGCGACAAGGCTCGCGGCCGGCTGGTTCGGCGAGCGGATGCCCTTCACCATCGATGCCTGCGAATGGGTCGTCGCCGAACTCGCCATCGCGCTGGGCGTTGATCCGCTCGCTGTCAGCGAGATCACCCAGCCCGACGCCGACCAGCATTCCCTGGTCGACCCGGACTCAGATGGCTGGGCGGACGCCGAGGGCTGGGCGGACGCCGAGGGCTGGGTGGTCGCGTGGGGCGACGACGACGAGGGCGAGTCGAAGGTGCCAGCCGGGCTCTGCGGTGTGCTCGCCGTCGCCGCCGGCTGGTACCACAGCATGGCGCTCACCGGCGACGGACGGGTCGCCGCGTGGGGGAGCGCCGCGGATGGCGCGACGCACGTGCCGGCGGACCTTACGGCCGTCACGGCGATCTCGGCTGGGCGCCATCACAGCATGGCGCTGACCGCGGCAGGCAAGGTGGTCGCCTGGGGCAGCAACGGGTTCGGCCAGGCCGACGTCCCGCCCTGGCTGAGCGGTGTCACGGCGATCGCCGCTGGCGCGGAGCACAGCCTGGCAGTAGCTGACGGGCGGGTGATCGCCTGGGGCGGGAACACCTGCGGTCAGGCAGACGTGCCCGCAGGGCTGCCCGAGGTGGTCGCGGTCGCCGCTGGCGCCGAGCACAGCCTCGCGCTGACCAGCGAGGGCACCGTCGTCGCCTGGGGCTTGCCCGACTTCGGCGAGATCGCGGTACCTGCGGACCTGACTGACGTCGTGGCAATCGCCGCTGGCGTCAGTCACAGCCTCGCGCTGACCGCCCGCGGCGAGGTCGTCGCCTGGGGTCGCAGCGACAACTTCGAAGCCGCCGTTCCAGCAGACCTTCTCGATGTCGTCGCCATATCAGGCAATGGCACGCATTGCCTGGCGCTGACCTCGGCGGGAACGCTCGTCGCATGGGGCAGCAACGACTGCGGCGAGTGCGACGTGCCGCGGCAGCTCGCCGGCGTCAGCGCCATGGCGGCGGGATTCGGCCATAGCCTCGCCGTCGTGGCGCAGCAGCCGTCCCGTCGCTGGTGACTTTTGATGTCGTCCTGCGCTCACTGAGCGATTATCACCACTTACTGGCTGCGGCATGAGATAACTAGCACAATGTCGCCGTGGGCCGGAATTGGCCCGCGAGTTAAACCGGCGCCAGGGGGGATCACAATGGCTGACGATCAATGGGATTTGTCCGGAAGCGCGCGCCGGGCACTGCAAGGAATAGTTGCCGACTCGCAGTACGGCGTTGCGGCGCTGTCTGAGCCAGGAGTCATATCCAACCTGCTGAAGGACCTGCTCCCGGACGAGCCGAGGGAGTCCAGCCTGCTTGTCGCCGCGGCGCAGGCTGACCTGGCTGGCACGTTGCGCGGGTACGTGGAACAGGGCATGGACCTCGGAACGGCAGCGCGGCTCACCGCAAGCGGTTTCGTCGCGACCACGCCGCACAGCCCCGAGGCCGGCACCTGGGTAGTGAACGAGCTCGCGCTGGCCATTGGCCTGGATGCCACCCGGCCGACCGGCCAGGAGACGATCGCCTCGCCGCTCAGGCAGCAGGCCAGGCCGCCGTCGCCCGGCTTCGACGGTGCCGCCAACTTCGGCGTGCCAGCCCATGGCCGGTACGCGGCACCCCAGCAGGATTGGGCTGGGCCGGCGCCAGCCCAGCCCGATCCCGCGCAGCCGCCCTGGCTGGCCCCGGCTCGGCCGCCGGTAACCGGCCAGGCACGCAGCGGGCAGTTGGGCGCCGGGATAGCGGGGCTGGCAGGCGTCCTTTTCATCCTGCTCGGCTCGATCGTGCCGTTCATCAAGTACCCCAACCTGCCGCCCACCAGCCTCTTCGCTGGCTACAAGGGGGAGCCGGGAGGGCTGACGTTCTGGAGTTCAGCCGAGCCCGCCGCGGTCGCCTTGATCTGCCTGGTGCTCGCCATCATGATGCTCGCGAACGTCCGGCAGACGATGCTCACTACCGGCATGCTGATCGCCTTCGGCATTGAGATCACGCTGTTCTTCGCTGGGTATGCGATCGCGATCTACAGCCCTGACAAGCACGAGGCGGGGGGCTGGCTCGGAGTCATCGGCGGGCTCGCGATCCTGGCGGCTGGCATACTCAGCTACCGCCACCTGCGTAGCCAGGAGGCGGCGGGCCAGCCCGGCTCGCCGGCGCCGACCGGGGTCAGCCCTCCTGGGTACTGACGAACGCGGCGAGCCTGGCTGACTGATCGAGCCTGCTTGGCTCGTGCAGGTACATCATGTGGCCGGCCTCGTAGTAGGCGAACTCGATGTTGGCCGCCAGCTCCGGCGGAATGGCCAGGTGCGCGACGTCGGTCTCGGCGGCGAAGTGGGGCGTCGCGGCGTCGTAGTAGCCGCACGCCACGTGCACGCGCATGTGCGGGTTGGTGCGCATGGCCTCGGCCAGCTTGTCCAGCACGTACATGTGCTGGCCTTCGAACTCCTTCATCGACCACGGGTGCACGCGCTCGGTGAGCACCTCGTAGGGCAGGTCGCTTGAGTAACCGAGCTCGGCGCGGACGTACTGGTTCAGCGCCGCCGTGTACGGGCCGGTGATCGCGTCGATCGACGGGTCCGTCGTCATCTGCTCCTTGCCGTAGTCGGCGTCCCAGCCGGTGAACCGGCCGTCGATCCGGCCGACCGTACGCCGCTGGTCGCGCAGCAGCTCGGTCAGGAACCTGACGTGCTCGGGGCGCAGGTCCACTCGGTCCACGTAATCCGGCGACAGCCCGGTCAGGTCGGCGAGCTTGGCCACGGCGGCCGCACGCTCGTCGGCGGGCAGGCGGGAGCCCTTCGCCAGGACCAGCGGGTACTCGCCGGAGGCGTACTCGTGCGCCTGCTGGAGCATTTCGCTCAGCGGCCGCTCGCCGTGCTTGCCGTGGTAGTTGGCGATCGCGGTGTAGGTCGGCAGGTAGTTCACGTAGGCGTCGTCATTGCCCGGACTGAACTCGACCGAGCCTCCGTTCAGGAAGCAGGAGATCAGGATGACTCCGTTCAGGTACAGCCCGTAGCGTTCCTGCAGGTGCCTGGTCAGTCCGGCGGCCCTGGTCGTGCCGTACGACTCGCCGCACAAGTACTTCGGCGACATCCATCGCCCGTTGCGCGCGGTCCAGAGCCTGATCACCTCGCCGACAGACTCAATGTCGCCGGTGTAGCCGTGAAACTCCTTGGACTTCTCGCCCTTGACCGCGCGCGAGAACCCGGTCGAGACCGGGTCGATGAAGACCAGGTCCGAGTGCTTCAGCAGGGTCTGCGCGTTGTCCGCGATCCCGTAGGGCGGCGGTAGCAGCTCGCCGACATCGCCCATGATCACGCGACGCGGCCCGAGTACGCCCAGGTGCAGCCAGACGCTCGACGACCCGGGACCGCCGTTGAACGCGAACGTCACCGGCCGGCGGCGAGCCTCCTCGGGGTCGACGTTGGCCGTGTAGGCGACCGTGAAGACCTCGGCCTTGGGCTGCGAGCCGTCGAACTTGTCGTCGGTGTGCCCTTCGGCGCGCAGCACTATCCTGCCCGCGGTCGCGGTGTAGGCCAGATCGGCGCCGTCGACCGTGATCGAGTGCGACGTGGTCACCAGGTCATCGGCCGGCTCCTTGGCCTTGCCCTCGCCGTTGCCCTTGGCCGCGTCAGCGGCGTCGCTGGCCTGGTCGTCCTTCGTCGGGTCGGCGTCGGATGCCATCTGGTCTCCTTTGACATGGGCATGCGGGGCACCGGCCATCCTGTCAGCCGGCCCATGGCCTGACAACCGGGCCCCGGGCATCGCATGGGCCGCTACTTGCGGTGCTGCGCCGCCGACGAGATCAGGGCGCGGAACAGCGCGGGGTCGCCGCCGGCCTCGGGATGCCACTGCACGGCCAGGGCGAACGGAGCGTCAAGCTCGACCGCCTCGACCATCCCGTCCTCCGCCCACGCGGTCGCCACCAGCCCGGTGCCTAGGCGGTCGACGCCCTGGTGGTGATGGGTCGGCACGGCCATCGACAGGGTCCCGAGCACGCCCGCGAGGCGGCTCGATGGCGCCACCGTCACCTTGTGCTCGGCCATCGCGCCAGGGGTCGGGGAGTGGCCATCGTGCCCGACCACGTCAGGCAGGTGCTGTACCAGCGTGCCGCCGAGAGCCACGTTCATCAGCTGCATCCCGCGGCAGATTCCGAGTACCGGCAAGCCGGCCTGCATTGCTGCCTGGAACATTGCCATCTCGGCAGCGTCCCGCTCGGGCCGGATCACCCTCGTGGCCTGCCCTGGCTCCTGGCCGTACCTGGCAGGCTCGATGTCGGGTCCGCCGGACAGGATCAGCCCGTCGAGGCGGCCGACCGCCGCCTCGACGCCGGGGACAGGCGGGAGCAGGACCGGCGCCCCGCCCGCAGCGGCCACCTGGTCGACGTAGTTCTCCGGCAGGAGCGTCGCACGCTGGTCCCATACTCCCCAGCGCGCGGGCTCGCCATAGGCGCTGATTCCTATGACCGGGCGCTGCGCAAACGTAGCGGCAGGTTCGGCGTGGGTCATAGCGGGGTCACGTAGGCTCCGGCGATGCCGCCGTCCACGAGGAACTGCGAGGCGGTGATGAACGAGGAGTCGTCGCTGGCCAGGAATGCCACGGCAGCCGCGATCTC
>JASHXW010000112.1 GCA_030043395.1 Streptosporangiaceae bacterium | reverse complement strand
GCGGCGAGGACGGCACCAGCCCGGGACAGGTCAGGGACATCGGTGATGCCGTGACCGGCCAGCAACTCGGAGACAGCAGCCGAGGCGGCGGAGACGTGCGTCCGCAGCGACCTGGCCGCTTCCTCGAGCGCGGCCTGGCCGGCAGTGCGCTCTTCGAGCTGGGCAGAGGCCCATTCACCCAGGAGGGCCCAGTCCGCGGCCAGGTCTGCGTTATCCAAAACGGGCGCACCGAGGCTAATGACACCGTCCCGTGCCCTGCTCAGTCCGGCCCAGGCACGCCGTTCTTCGTCGCCGAGCGAGGTGCGCTCCTTGGTCGCGCCATCGAGCGCGGTGCGGCTGGCACGCGCATGCGCCTGCGCCTGGCTGAGAGCTGTGTCGGCGGCGGCGATCGCCGCAATAGCCGCGAGAACGTCGGCTTCGGCTGGTGCTCCGGCTAGGGCGGCGGCGATCTGGTCAAGGTCGGTGCGAGTCCGCTGCACGGCGCTAGCGGCGACGGCGGCCAGGTTCGCCGCCGATCGCTCGGAGGCCTGAGCCTGGCCGTGTGCCTGCTCGGCCGTCTTGACGGCGGACCGGGCCTCGGCCAGGTCGGCGGGCGCGGCCTGCGCGGGCAGCTTCGCGACCCGCTGAAGGCAGACCGGGCAATCCTCGCCGACGTGCAGGTGCCCGGCGAGCTCGGCGGCGGCGTGCGCGCGCTGCGCGGCGGCGAGGGCGTCGTTGACCTGCTGAAGGTCGTCGCCAGCTCTCTGGAGCTGCGCGGCCGCCTTGTCCAGCTCGGCTTGCCTGACGGCGTGCTCCTTCTCTTTGTCCTCGAGCTGTGCAGTCAGTTCCCGGTGGCTGGCGTAGGCCTGGCGAGCTAGCTCCATCGTCGTCTTGTCGGGCAGCTCGTCGCGAGCGTGCTGAGCGACCGACTCGGCCTCCTCGGCGGCGTCGCGCTCCTGCTCGCGCCCGACGACCAGCTGGCTGGCCTCGGCGATCCGCCGGGCCAGCCCAGGCACGTCGGCGGGCATCTTCACGGCGGCGAGCAGCCCGACGGCTCCAGCGGCCTGCTCGGCGTCCCGCGCCGCAAGCTCTGCTTGCTGACGAAGGTCGGCGAGCGCCTCGAGTTTGTCCTCGACGTCGCGAGTCAGGTCGGCGAACTCGGCCACGCGTGCCGCGGCCCGGTCCTCGGCCTCCTGCGTGGCGTCGCGAAGCTCGGCCCGGGCCGCCTCGGCCGCACGCACCCGGTCGGCGGCGAGCTTGGCCCGCTGGTTGGCCGCCTCCATCACCTTCTCGTAGACGCCGAACGCCAGCAGCTCGACGAGCAGGTCCTGCCGGTCACCGGGCTTGGCGTGCAGGAACTCGGAGAACCGCCCCTGCGGCAGCAGCACTGACTGGGTGAAGTGCTCGTAGGTCAGGCCGAGCAGGTCGGCCACGGCGGCCTTGACCAGGTCGGGCCCTTCCGCAACAGCCTCGACGCTCGCGGCCAGCATGTCGGCGAGCGGCGCATCCCGCGGGACCGACGAGTCGAGCAACTCCAGCCGTGCCTCTTTCGTCTGGACAGTGCCGCGCGAGCTCCGGGTCAGGGCGCGGACCGCGCCGTAGCGCTTGCCTGCCAGCTCGAACACCAGGCACACCCGGCAGGCGTTCGCCGCCGGCGCGAGCGCCTGCGCGATCACGTTCTCCTTGCCCCACCGCGGGACCGTCCCGTATAGCGCGAAGCACAGCGCGTCGATGACGGTGCTCTTGCCCGCCCCGGTCGGCCCGACCAGCGCGAAGAACTCGACGTCAGAGAAGTCGGCCTCGGCGGCCTCGCGATAGGAGCCGAACCCGTCGATCAGCAGTCGCAGCGGCCGCATCACGCCTCCCCGGAGGCCGGCTGGGCCGCCGCAGGGCTCGTGATCTCCTCGAGCAGTTCCGCGAAGAGCCCCGTGATGCGGGGGTCGTCGATGTTCTGCTCTGTGAGGAAGTCGCCGAACAACTGCACGGGGTTTCTGCCGATCCGTGAGGGCCGGTCGCCGTCCGCCGTCTTCCCGCCGGGGCGGGGGCGGTAGGTGTCGTCGAGCATGACCTCCAGGGTGTTCGGCAGTTTCTCCCTGACCAGGTCGCCCAGGCCGGCCCGGCCAGGCTCGGACAAGATCACCCGCAAGTACGCATCGCCGGCCTGCTCCCCTTCGGCGGCGACTTGTTCCAGCGTCCCGCGCAGTGTCCGCAGCGGACGGCTGCCAGTGACCGGGACTGGGCGAGCGTCAGCCCGGATGTCCGGCCTGGCGGTGACGACTAGCGCGGCGGGCTCGTTCGCCTCCTCGCCGAAGTCGATCGCCAGCGGCGAGCCCGAGTAGAAGATTGGACAGGGTCCGGGGATTTCCTGCTGCCGGTGCAGGTGACCCAGCGCGGCGTAGTGCGTGGATGCCGGGAAGGTTCCCGCCGGCACCTCGTAGTCGAACCCGGTCTGCACGTCTCGCTCGCCGCCGCCGCGACGCCCGCCAAGCAAGGTGGCGTGCGTCATGATCACGTTGACGGTGTCGGGGGTGAAGCCGGCTGTGAGCGCCTCGACGAACGCCTTCACCCGCTGGCTGTAGTCGAGCGCGTGCTCGGCGAACTCGTGGAACACGACTTCTGCCGCGCGCACCGCGTACCGCTTGGACACGAACGGCAGCGCGGCGACCTTCGCCGTCTCCCCCGACCTGGTCCGCACCGTCAGCAGGCCCCCGGCATCTGGTCGCCTTGGCACTCCGAGTACGTGCAGCCCGAGCTGGCCGAGCACCGGGCGGTAGACATCGTTCAGCAAGCCGGCGTTGTCGTGGTTGCCGGCGATCGCCACGACGTGTCGTTCCTCCTCGCGAAGCGCTAGCAGCGTGCGCATGACCAGCCCCTGCGACTTCGCCGTCGGCGCGGCAGTCTCGAACAGGTCTCCGGCGACCAGGACCAGGTCGACGTCGTGCTCGCGCGCGAGGCCGACGATGCTGCGCAGGACGGCCTCGTGCTCCTCGTGCCGGTCGCGGCCCTTCAGCACCTTGCCGACATGCCAGTCGCTGGTGTGCAGGATCTTCAACGGTCAACCTCCCGCCGTTATCGCGCGTCCGCTACTTCTTCGGCGCGAGCTTGAGCAGCACCTGGCCCCAGTCCGGGTAGTCGTAGGCCGATGGCTGGGCGTACGGGTCGGCGGGGGTCGGCCAGCCGGTGAAGCTGCTGGTGTCGTACTCGTACCAGTCGACGGTCTCGGTCACGGGGATCACCGGCACGTCCTTCAGCATCACTAGCTGCAGCTTGTCCACGATCGCGTGCTGCCGGGCTGCGCTGATCGTGCCCACGTATGCCTTGATCAGCGCGTTCGTCGCCGGGTTGTCGTAGCGCTCGAAATCCGAAGTGGCAACCTTGCCGATCGGCGCCGTGTTCGCGCCGGACAGCAGCTCGCTGAGCTCGGAGTACGGAGTGGGCCCGGCGGCGTCGGAGCCGTAGGCGAGCTGGAACCGGCCTAGATACAAGTCGTCGGAGTAGGCCGTGTACGCCAAGTTCCGCTGCGCTACCGCGATGCCGACCTTCCGCAGGTCGCTGACGATCACCTGCACCGAGGCGACCCAGTCAGAGAACGCGCCGTTATTCACGATCGAGAACGTCAGCTTGCGTCCGCGCTTGGCGAAGATGCCGTCCTTGCCGCGGCGGAATCCGGCCGTGCGGAGGATCGCCACGGCGGTCGACGGGCTGTAAGCGTAGTCGTCACCGTAGGCGTTGGCCTGGCGCCGGTCGAGCCAGCTCGCGAACGTGGGCGTCACGATCCCGGTCTGGCTCGCGGCGGGCTCGTACCCGTACTCCCCAAGCTCGGAGACTTTGGGCCGGTCGATCGCGAGCGCCATGGCCCGGCGGACGGCGACGTTCCGCACGACCTTCAGGTTGATGAAGACGGAGTTGCTTTCAACCGGCGGGAACCAGTAGTGGCGGTCGGCGTGGTCGCCGACGTAAAACTGCTTGATGTCGGGGATGAACTGGCTGCCCCACTGGGCGCGGCCGTCCGCGAGGTAGCTGTTAGCGACGGAATTGGTCAGGAAGGCTGGGTACTTGACGGTCGTGACCTTCGGCAGGCCCGGCTGCCAGTAATGCGTCCTGGCCCGGTAGGTGATGAGCTCGGGTACGCAGCGGCTGACCGTGTACGCGCCGGTGCCGACCGGATGGGCGTCGTCGTACTGCACAGGATTCTTGACCGTGGACCAGATCGCCTTCGGCACGATGCCGACCTGATCGGCGATGGCGTAGAAGTACGGCACCGCGGGCTTGCTGAACTTCATGACGACCCTGTCCGATCCTGTCGCCTGCACGCTGGCCAGCACCGACCAGACGGCGTTCACGTCCAGTTCCGGGAACCGCTTCATCAAGTTGAACGTGTAGGCCACATCCGCGGCGGTCAGCGGCATTCCATTGGAGAACGTGACGCCCTTGCGGATG
>JASHXW010000111.1 GCA_030043395.1 Streptosporangiaceae bacterium | reverse complement strand
AGGTCGAGTCCACCAAGTCGGTCAGCGACATCTACTCCCCCGCCGATGGCGAGGTGACCGAGATCAATCCGGAACTCGACGAGGATCCCGGCCTGGTCAACTCCGATCCCTATGGCGCTGGCTGGCTGTTCAAGATCCAGCTCGATTCCTCCGACCTGCCGCCCGGCCTGCTCTCGGCCGCTGAGTACGAGGCGCTGACTCAGGACGATCAGTGACCCAGGCTGGTCCGGCGCACCAGGCCCAGGGCGGCCCAGCGGGCGAGCCGCAGGCCGGGGCTCCGGCCGGCCAGGACGCCACGGCGGCAGCGCAGGTCAGGCCGGCCGGTCAGGCCGGCGACCTGGAGCGGCTCAACGCGGCGACGCGCGACCTGGAGCCGCCCTTCGCGGTCGTGGACCTGGCGGCGCTGCGTGCCAACGCGGCCGACATGGCGCGCCGGGCTGCAGGCACGCCGATCAGGCTCGCCAGTAAGTCGGTGCGGTGCAGGCGGCTGATCGCCGACGTCCTGGCGATGGACGGCTTTCACGGCATCCTGGCGTTCACGCTCCCCGAGGCGCTCTGGCTGGTGCAGTGCCAGGCCAGCGACGACATCGTGGTCGCCTACCCGACCGCGGACCGGCACGCGCTCGCCAGCCTTGCGGGTAGTCAGGCCGCCGCCGCGGCGATAACGATCATGGCCGACTCGGTCGACCACCTCGACATGATCACCAGCGCTGCTGCCACGGTGAGTCACCCGAGCCAGGTCCGGGTGGCCATCGACATCGACGCCGGGTTCCTGGCCGTGGCCGGAAAGGTACGCGCGGGCGCCTGGCGCTCCCCCATCAGAACGCCAGCTCAGGCTGCTGCCCTGGCACGCGCGATCGTTTCCAGGCCCGGACTGAAGCTCGCCGGCATGATGGCCTACGAGGCGCAGATCGCCGGCGTCGGCGACAGCCCGCCGGGACGACCCGCTTATGCCCGGGTAGTCCGCCTCATGCAGCACCAGTCAGCGGCCGAGCTGGCCGCAAGGCGGGCGGCCATCGTGGCCGCGATCCGCGAGGTCGCGCCGATCGATTTCGTGAACGGCGGCGGTACCGGGTCGATCGCCTCGACCGCGGCCGAGCCGGCCGTCACCGAGATCGGCGCGGGGTCCGGTCTTTACCAGCCAACGCTGTTCGACGCGTACCGGTCGTTTTCCGGGCGGCCTGCCGCGCTGTTCGCCCTGCCAGTCGTCCGCCGGCCGGCCGCCAGGGTCGCCACGGTGCTCGGCGGCGGATACGTCGCATCCGGCCCGGCCGCAGCCAGCCGTCTCCCCCAGCCCTACCTGCCCGCCGGGCTGCGGCTGGACGCCAATGAAGGCGCTGGCGAGGTCCAGACTCCGCTCACCGGGCCAGCCGCCGATGCGCTGCGCCCCGGCGACCGGGTCTGGTTCAGGCACGCCAAGGCCGGCGAGCTCTGCGAGCGGTTCAACGAGCTGCACCTGATCGACGGCGACGCGGTCGCCGCGACTGTCCCCACCTACCGCGGCGAGGGCAAGGCGTTCCTCTAACCGCGGGACCGCTGACCACGTGCTGCTGACGCCAGATCAGCGAACTATCTGGCACGATTACGGGTGGTACCATATATGGCATGATCAAGACCACGGTCTATCTGCCGGAAGACCTCGACGCACGGCTCGAAGCCGAGGCAATCGCCAGCGGCGCATCCAAGGCCGCACTCATCAGGCGTGCAATCTCGGCCTTGCTTGCTCGTTCGGCGCCGAAGGAGAGCGAACCGCTTCCAGTCTTCCGCAGCGGCAGGCAACTCACCACTCGTGAGATGGATGACGCGATCTATGACCAGGTCAGGGACCGGGCGGCGCGTCGTTGATCATCGTCGCCGACACGTCCGCGCTCTATGCGGCCTTTGATGCATCGCAGCGAGAGCACCACGACGCTCGAAGCGTCATGGAGACCGAGATGCTGCTGATCTCGCCGCTCGTGCTGGCAGAGCTAGACCACCTCGTGCACCGCGACCTTGGCTTTCCGGCTGCGCTGCAGGTTAGCGAGGCGCTCACTTCCCGGATGGCTGCCGGCAAGTACAAGCTCGCCGACCTCGGCACTGCCGACTTGGCAGCCGCGCTGGACGTTCGCGGGCAGTACAAGGACATGCAGCTAGACCTAGCCAACTCCGTCGGCGTTGTCCTTGCCGACCGGTACAAGACCAACCAGATCTTCACGCTCGACCAGCGCGACTACCGTGCCATCAAGCCACTGACGCGAGGATTCGCGGCTTTCCGCATCTTGCCCGCGGTCCTGGACTAGGAGCGCGCCACCTCAGGACGACTGCGTCTGGTGCAAGCAGAACTCGGTCCCCGCCTATCGCGGCGCGGGCAACGCGTTCTTCTGACCGGCCAGGAAGTCACGTTCGGCCTGATTCGCGGTGAGCGCTACGGCCGCCTCGTAGGCCGCTGCGGCGTCCTGGTAGCGGCCGAGCCGGCGCAGCAGGTCGGCGCGTGTGACATGGAACGGGTAGTACGAGCCGAGTTCCAGGCCATCCACCTGCTCCAGGGCCGCCTGCGGCCCGGCGACCTCGGCTAGCGCAACGGCCCGGTTGAGCGCGACCACCGGTGTCGGCTCACATGCCGAGAGCTGGTCGTACAGGGCCAGGATCTGGCGCCAGTCCGTCTGCTTGGCCGTCCGCGCGTCGCTGTGCACGGCGGCGATGGCGGCCTGTATCTGGTAAGGACCTGGCTGGTTGCGGCGCAGGCACCGCCGGACCAGGCTCTGGCCTTCCTCCACAAGCGCTGGGTCCCACTTCGACCGGTCCTGATCCGGCAACAGGATCAGGCGCTGGCCTTCGGTCCTGGCCGGGCTGCGGGACTGCGTCAGCAGCAGCAACGCAAGCAGGCCGAGCACCTCCGGCTCGTCAGGCATCAGCTCGGCGAGCAGGCGGGCCAGCCTGATCGCCTCGGAGCACAGGTCGGCGCGCTGCAGGCTGTCGCCGTCGGTAGCGGTATGGCCCTCGTTGAACACCAGGTAGACGACGGCAAGCACGGCGCTGAGCCGGTCCGGCAACTCGCCGTCACCGGGGATCCGGTACGGGATCCCGGCCGCCTTGATCTTGCGCTTCGCCCGGACGATGCGCTGGGCCATCGTAGGCTCGGGCACCAGGAAGGCACGCGCGATCTGCGGGGTCTTCAGCCCGCAGAGCAAGCGCAGCGTGAGCGCTACCTGAGCGGCGCGGGCAAGCGCGGGATGACAGCAGGTAAAGATCAGGCGCAAGCGATCGTCCCCCACTGGTCCCACCTCCCCGGGCTGATCGCCGCTCGCGTGCAACATCGCGGCCTGCGCATGCCGGTCCTCGCGGGACGCCTCCCTGCGAAGCTGGTCGATAGCGCGGTTCCTGGCTGTCGTGGTGATCCAGGCCCCCGGGTTCGGCGGCATGCTCGACTGCGGCCAGCGGCTGGCCGCGATGGTGAAGGCCTCCTGGACCGCTTCCTCGGCCATGTCGATGTCGCCGAGGAAGCGGACCAGGGTGGCTACGCACCGGCCGTACTCTTGCCGGAAGCACTGGTCGATCTCCGCCGCGGTGACAGGCACCTTGCTCACGGGCATATGCGAGGCTGACGCGCGCTGCTAGGCCTGCGGGTCCTCCAGGAACGGGCGAACTTCGACCGGCAGGACGCAGGCCTTCGTCGCCTTCGCGGCCCAGCGCAGCGCCTCGTCCAGGTCAGCCGCCTTGATGATCCAGAACCCGCCGAGCTGCTCCTTCGTCTCGGCGTACGGGCCGTCGGTGGTGACGACGTCGCCGTCGCTGATCCGCACCACGGTCGCCGTCTCCGCGGGATGCAGGCCCCCGGCGAACACCCAGGCCCCGCTGGCTTCGAGCTCGGCGTTCAGGGTCTCGCAGTCCTTGTACGACTGCTCCATTACCTCGGGCGACAGCCCCACGTCAGGTCCATGGTGCACGGAGAGCAGGTACTCCTTCATGTCACTGTCCTCTCGACGAGGCCGGCCCCGTGCCGGCCCTTCACCATGGCTACGAACGGCGAGCGCCGGAATCGACACGAGCGGGTTTCGCTAGCCCAGCGAATACTCAGGGGGCGATCTTTGATCCCCTCTGTCTAACATGACCATACGACGACCAACCCGGAGGTACCCGCCGCGATGCCAGACATCCTCACCGTCTACGCGCAAGCCCAGCCCGACAAGCCTGCCGTCACCGACGACCGTGGTGATGCGGGCGTGGTCACGTGGACCTACGCGCAGCTCGAGGCCGAGACGAACCGGCTCGCCAACGCGCTGGCGTCGTTGGGTGCCGGCAACGGCGAGAAGGTCATCTGGTGCGGGCCGAACTCACCGCAGGTGGTCGCGGTGATGGGCGCGGCGAGGAAGCTGGGCGCCATCGCAGTGCCGCTGAACTACCGGCTGACGCCCGAGGAGGCCCGCTACATCATCGCGCACTCCGACTCGTCGATCGCCTACGTCGATGCCGAGTACGCGCACCTGTTCATCCCTCCCGACGACGTGGCGGCCAAGATCGGCAGCCTGCGCGAGACGATCGCGTTCGGCGGGACCGCGCCGTCCGGCATGCTGGGCGACGACTTCGTCGCGGCGGCTTCGCCGGAGCCACCGCCCGAGATCCCCGCCGACCAGGCGTCAGGGACGACGATGATCTACACCTCAGGCACGACCGGCAAGCCGAAGGGCGCGCTGCGCCGCAATCGCGACCTGAGCGCGATCATCGCGCTCGTCGGGCTGATCGGCTACACCAGCGACGACGTCTACCTGACCACCGGGCCGCTGTACCACAGCGGCCCGAGCGCCTTCATGGCCATTGGCATGACCCTCGGCCAGAGCGTCATCCTGCAGCGCAGGTTCGACGCGGAAGACTGGCTGCGCCTGGTGGACACGCACAAGGTGACCTCGACGTTCTCCGCCCCGCCGCAGATCCGCAGGATCTGCGCGTTGCCGCAGGAGGTGAAGGAGCGCTACGACCGGTCCACGATGCGGAAGATGATCGCCAACGCCGCGCCGTGGAGCTTCGCGCTCAAGCAGGCTTACGTGGCGAACTTCCCGCCGGAGTCCCTGTACGAGGTCTACGGTTCGACCGAGCTCGGCATCAATTGCATACTCGAGCCAGCCGATCAGCTCCGCAAGCCTGGCTCGTGCGGCAAGCCCGCGCCAGGGATGGAGATCCGGCTGCTCGACGAGATGGGCAACGAGGTCACCGGCACCGGACCTGATCACTCTGGAGAGCTCTTCGTGCGATCGACGTTCGTCTTCAACGAGTACTACAAGCAGCCGGACAGTTATAACGCGGCGCGCATCGGCGACTTCCACACGGTCGGCGACATCGCGTACCGCGACGACGAGGGCTACTACTACATCTGCGACCGCAAGAGCGACATGATCGTGTCGGGAGGCATGAACGTCTACCCGGCCGAGATCGAGGCCGTGCTTGAGCAGCATCCGGGGATCTTCGATGTGGCCGTGTTCGGGATCCCGTCGCAAGAGTGGGGTGAGCAGGTGCACGCGACGGTAGTGCTGGCTCCAGGCGTTACCCTGACCGAGGCCGAGATCAGGGACTACGCGCGCGAGCACCTAGCCTCGTACAAGGCACCGCGCTCGGTCGAGTTCACCGACGAACTGCCGCGGACGGGATCGGGCAAGCTGCTCAAGCGGCAGCTGCGCGCTCCCTACTGGGCTGGGTACTCCCGCGCGGTGGGCTGAGGCTCAGGGAGCTCACTCGCCCGTCTCGGCTGAGTCGCCGCCAGCTGCCTGGCCCGTTTCGGCCACCTCGCCGGCAAGCTGCTCGGCCTGCGGCGGCTCGCGCAGCAGCCGGCGCAGCCGTGCGACCTCCTCGCCGAGCTCGCGGACCGTCTTGGCCAGCTCGGGCAGGCTCGGGTTGTCCGCCAGCCATTCCTCGCGGCGCGTGCTCTGCTGCTCGAGCAGAGCACGTTCCCTGTCCCGCAAGACGGCAGCGTTCTCGTAGTCCTGGAGGTTGGCGGCGGACTGCCTCTCGCCGCGGACCTTGGCTATCTCCTTGTCCAGTTCGCTGGAATCCGGGCCGGTTCCGGCCCGTGACTCAAGCAGCGCCAGCCGGGCCTCCAGGGCCGACATGCGCTGGCGGATGCCGGACATGAGCACGAGCTCCCTGCGACTCGGTGCCGCCGGCAGGGGTCCCGCAAGGCGCGCCTCCTCGCCCGGCGGTCCTGCCTGAGCACCAGCGGAGGGGTGGACCAGCGTGATGACCTGCAGGCGGACCCGGTTAAGGTCCGCTCCCATCGAGACCAGGACCTGAGCGGCGACTCCCTCGCCTTCCCTGATCAGGCCGAGCAGGATGTGCTCGGTGCCGATGTAGTTGTGGCCAAGCTGCAGCGCCTCGCGCAGCGAGAGCTCGAGCACCTTCTTCGCCCTGGGCGTGAAGGGAATGTGCCCGGCCTGCGCTTTCGTTCCTACGCCGACGATCTCGGTGACCCGTTCGCGTACTGCCTCAAGTCCGATGCCGAGGGATTCCAGCGCTGTGGCCGCGACTCCCTCACCCTCGTGTATTAGCCCGAGCAGGATGTGCTCAGTGCCGATGAAGTTGTGCCCGAGCAGCCTGGCCTCTTCCTGAGCCAGCACGACTACCCGCCGGGCCCGGTCGGTGAACCGCTCGAACATTTCGATCACCCCATCGCGACGCCCATCAGCTCAAGGATAGGCATCGCGATAGTGCTTTCGGCGCACGCCAGAAGCCTGGCCAGGAAGGGCCAGGGCAGAGGGCCGTCACCCGCCGGCCGCTAGGACCGGCGGCGACCCCAGATCCGGTAGATGGCGATGCCGACAATTGCCAGGCCGACAGCGGCCACCGCCAGCTGGACTTCGGGCCTAGCCAACTGCTCGCTCGCCTGCTCGCGAAGCCGCTGCGTCTGCCCGCTCGCCTCCTCGCGCAGCCGCCGCACGTTGCTCGCCGGGCTCACCTTGTCCGCGAGCGAGTCGATGGTGCGCGCGAGGTTCTGCCTCGTGCGCTCGATCTCCGCGACGATCTCGTCGGAGTCCCGCTTGGAAACCTTGCCGTTTCCCGCCCTGCCGTTGGCAGGCCTGCCGTTCGCCACCTGGCCGCTGGCCTGCTGGCCTGCTGGCGAGCGGTCTGAGTCACTATCACGCAATGCCACGCTCGTGTCCCGGCTGTCAGTCGCCACCGTGCCTTGCGCCTGCGCCGGGCTCCCCTGATCGGCCATCTCACGCATCCCCTCTGGCTGGTGCACGGTCCCGCGAAGCTTGTTACCAGTCTCCCAGCCGCACGGCCGGTCCGCGCGCCCGCCCCGCCGGAAGGATGCCGGCACTGGGTACCTGCGCCAATCCTTGTGCGCTTGTGTCCTTCGATAGCAGTCTTACACGAGAACGCCATTCAGGCCCGGCATACATCCTATAAAGGAGCATTCAGGTAGAAGTTACGATCGGTCCCTGTACGCGTCCTCTATCATCAGCGGATGGCGATTGACGCGGTTATCTTCGACTGGGGCGGGACGCTCACGCCATGGCACCGCATCGACTCGGCTGAGCTGTGGAGATCGGTCTGCGCTGCGCACTTTCCCGCCAATCACCTCGAGCGCGCGGCGGCCGCGTACCAGGCCGAGCTAGAGCTGTGGGAACTGGCCAGAACCGACCAGCGCAGCTCGACGATCTCGGGCGTGCTCGCGCGGGCCAGGATCGAGCCCACCGACGCGCTGCTCGACACTTACGTCGAGGCGTGGAATCCGCACACGTTCACCTATCCCGACGGCGCTGCGGTACTGAGATTCCTCCGCGCTCGGGACATCAAGGTTGGCGTGCTCTCCAACACGATGTGGCCGCGCAGCTGGCACGAGGAGGTCTTCCGCCGGGACGGGGTGCTCGACCTCATCGATGGCGCCGTCTACAGCAGCGAGATCGAGCGGACCAAGCCGCACCCCGATGCGTTCGCGGCGGCGATGGCCGCCGTGGGAGCCGCCGATCCGGGCCGCTGCGTCTTCGTCGGCGACCGGCCGTGGGATGACGTTCACGGCGCGGCGAGCGTCGGGATGCGCACCGTGCTCTTCCCCAATAGCGACGTGCCACCGTTCGAGGAAGCCAGGCCCGATGCCGTGATCAGCAGCCTGTCTGAGCTGGTGCCGCTGATTGAGTCCTGGACCGGCGGCTGACAGGCCCGGCTGAGAGGCGCTGCAAGCGCGCGACATGACGCCGGCCGCGGGCCAGGGCATGGGTGAGATGCGTCACAATCTGCCGGTTGCCGGATGCTCAGTCCTGCTCCTGGAAGTTGTCTGTGGGGTACTCACGGCATCCCCCTGCAAGTGCGGTGGACGCCACCGCCCGTGAGCTGCTCTTGATACCGATGACGGCGACGTCACGCCCAACACTGTTAGTCGCGGCACCCCGCGAAGCGCTGAGGGCGGACGAGGCAGGTCCCCCCATGATGACAAGGAAGTTCGCACTGACCGCGCTGGTCCCCGTGGCCGTGGCCGGCATCACCGTGTCCAGCTGGGCCGCGGTCGACGCGGCTAGCCACCCGAGCGGTAGCCACGCGCTCCAGCATCAGGTAGTCCGGGCGCCCCGCCCCGGCGGCAGGACGGCGCGACGAGGCGCGCACGCGGGCGGAAAGGCCCGCGCAGGCTCGGCGTCGTGGCTCCGCGCTGGCCTGAATGCACTGGCCAAGGCTGACTCCAAGGCGCACAGGACGGCCGTCCATCATCACGCGCAGGCCAAGCCCGCGGCTACCGCCGCGCAGCCTGCCGGATCGTCGTCCTCCCTGCTCGCCGGCATGTCGGCATTCGAGCAGTGCGTGGCGTTCCGGGAGAGCAGCGACAACCCCACTGCTTCCTCGGCTGGCCTGTTCGGGATCCTGCCTTCGACATGGGCATCGCTGGGGTACCCGGGAACGGCGGGCCAGGCCTCCGTCGCCATGCAGAAAGCCGCGTTCAGCAAGCTGTACGCCGAAGAGGGCACCGCGCCGTGGGCACAGTACGACGGCTGCTGAGCCTAAGCTGCCCGCACGCTCCTCGCCGGTAGATTCCTGAGCGGCCCAGCGGAAGACTCCGCTGGCCATGGTCGACGTCGCCGCTTCGGCTCTGGCCGTGAAGACCTGCTGCCTGACCTTGGCAACGCCGTCGTCTCCTGGCGCGGCTAGCCAGGCCAGCTCGGCCAGGTGCCCGGCCAGCCGGAGCGCGGCGTCGTCGGCGCTTGATCCGCCCTCTCCGGCCTGCATCATCAGCGCGAGCGCCCGGTCGGCGAGCACCTGGGCTCCTCCGGCCAGATCGGCGAGCTCGGCCGCAACGGCGCGCTCGGGCGCGGGCTTGAGGCTGGCCGGATTGCCATCCCACCAGCCGCCGTACTGACGCCAGACG
>JASHXW010000110.1 GCA_030043395.1 Streptosporangiaceae bacterium | reverse complement strand
GGCAGGCCACCGCCGTTCCCGCTCCCCGAGCCTGGTGGCACGCTGACGTGGCAGCTGCCGAACGACCGCTGGATCGGCGTGCTCCGGACAGTGCTCGACGGTCGCGACGAGCAGGTGATCGACTTCCGCGACGTCACGGCAGCCAAGGAGCTCGAGGAGGCCAAGGACCTGTTCCTGGCCACGGCAAGTCATGAGTTGCGGACGCCGATCACCGTCGTGCAGGGCTTCGCGAGCACGCTGGCCAGCCGCTGAGACAAGCTGCCAGATACTGACAGGCGCAGTGCAGTCCGGACGATCGCCGAGCGGGCCGAGTCCCTCGCCAGGCTGGTGGACCAGATGCTGCTCGGGTCGCGCGCGGGCGCCAACAGGCTGTCCGTGAGCAATGCCCCGTTCGACCTCGCGAAGGTGCTGCGGGAGGCGGCGACCCTGTTCCGGCCGCTCTCAGACAAGCATGTGCTGGTGACTGACCTGCCAGGCGACCTGCCGTGGGCGCAGGGCGACGCGGCTGCGACCGACAGCATCGTCAGCCAGCTTCTGGAGAACGCGTTCAAGTACTCACCTGACGGAGGCACGGTAACAATCACCGCCCGCTGCCTGGGTAGAAGGCCGCAATTCAACGGCGGCGATGCTGGCGTAGCAGGAAACTCCGCCGGCGGTGGCGAGAGCGCTGACCGGTCAGGTGGCAGCGGTGAGGGTGCTGGTCGGCTGGCCGGCCGTGAGGGTGCTGGTCGGCTGGCCGGCGGTGAGGGTGCTGGCCGGCTGGCCGGCGGTGACGGTGCTGGTCGGCTGGCCGGCGGTGAGATCGAGGTCACCGTGTCCGACGAGGGCATCGGGATCGCGCCTGAAGACCTTGAGCGGGTCTTCGAGCGATTCGTGCAGGGCGACGCGGGAGATCGCAGGCGGTTCGGCGGCATCGGACTTGGCCTGTACATCGTCCGGCAGCTAGCGCGGGCTCAAGGCGGCGATGTGAGCGCCGCCGTCCGGCCCGGCGGAGGGTCCGTACTCAGGCTGGCGCTTCCCCTGGCGCAAATTCCCGAGGAGGAACCCTCCAAACGAGCACAAAAACCTAAGCCGGCCAAGTCGGCCGCACCGCCTGCGGATGCCCCCACCATGATCTCGGACGCGGGCACCGCCGATGCGGGTGTAGACGTCCAGGGTCCCGACAATCCACAGGCCTGACCGGTGCGCTGTCGGCCATCCACAGGCCGATCGGCGCCGCTACTCCTTTTGGGCCCGGGCGGCGAGGCTGTGCGGGTGACTCCAAGCCCATTGATCAAGTACCAGGACCTCATCGAACGGCAAGAGGGAACTCTCGCGCGCTGGCAGGTCGCTGCGAGGGAACTTCAGCGTGCTGCCGATGGCAGCGGCTTAGTTGCCGCCGATGTTGAAGTGACTCGGCAGGACGTCGGTGCAGTCCGGGTGCTGCCCGAACTGAAAGCGATCGACGGGCTCGTCAATCGTGGCCAGTGGCAGCCCCTGTACCGCGGCGTGTACTGGACATACAGCGGCAGACCGTCACTGGCGAGCCTGCACTGGGCAGCAGTGCTGCGCTGCGGTCCGGAAGCGGCACTCAGTCACTTCACGGCAGCCGAGATCGACGGGTTCATGAAGGCTCAGGACAGGGCGACCCACGTGACGATCCCTGAGCGAGGTCGAACGCGGTTCTCCGCGGGCGAGTTCACCAGCGGAACGCCGCGTATCGTGCTGCACCGCTCCTCCCGGCTGGCTTCAGCTCGGCATCCGGCAAAGACTCCGCCCAGAACGCGGGTCCAGGAGACCGTGCTGGACATGACCGATCTGGCGCACGACTTCGATGCGGCATTCGCGTGGATGTCTGCGGCATGCGGGAAAGGCCTGGTCACCACTGACCAGTTACGAGACGCCGCCCTGGCCCGGGCGAGATTGCGCTGGCGCTCAGATGTGCTCGCAGCCCTTGAGGACATCGCAGACGGCATCATGTCCGCACTCGAGCGACGCTACGTTCGTGACGTGGAGCGCCCGCACGGGCTGCCAAAGCCGGTGCGGCAGGCGCGGATGAAGCGCGGCGGGTCGTCCGCGTACCTGGACAACCTGTATGCCGAATTCGGGCTTGCCGTCGAGCTGGACGGCCTAGTCGCCCACCCGCCTGAGTCGCGATGGCGAGACGTTCATCGCGACAACTACTTCGCAGCAGCCGGCATCATCACATTGCGTTACAACTGGGTCGATATCACTCAGCGCCCATGTCGGGTCGCATCAGAGGTGGCTTCTACTCTGCGGCGCGCTGGCTGGACCGGCGACCTGCGACGCTGCGGTCCGACCTGCAGCGCAAAGTCGTCGTAGGCCCTGGTCCAGCCCATTAGCTCGGACGCCTACGCCTCCAGGACAGGCGTGGGCGTCCGAGATGAGCCTGCCACGGCGTGCCAGCCGATGGATCAGCCAGCGGCTGCGATTCGGTGCGGCCCGGCCGCGTTCGGGATGAGCTGCGACGGCGCTCCAGCCGATTAGTTCGGACGTCCACCCCCTCCGAACGGGTGTGGGTGTCCAGGATGAGCTGCCACGGCGACCGACCGGAGATCAGCGGCGTCGTGGATGAGCTGCGACGGCGCTCCAGCCGATTAGCTCGGACGTCCACCCCCTCCGAACGGGTGTCGACGTCCAGGATGCGCGGTGGCTGTGAGGCAGCCGATTAGTTCGGACGGCTGCACCTGTAGGACGGGTGTGGGCGTCCGGGATGAGCTGCCACGGCGCTCCAGCCGATTAGTTCGGACGGCTGCACTTGTAGGACGGGTGTGGGCGTCCAGGACGAGCGGTGCCAGCGAGGCGGCCGATTAGCTCGGACGGCTGCACCTGTAGGACGGGTGTGGGCGTCCGGGTTAAAGGGGATCGGCGATCGGCGAAGATCGGGTCAGGTTGTCGGCGAAGATCGGGTCAGGTGGTCGCGGGCTCGGGGGAGCTTATGCGCTTTCTGGTTACCGGGTCCCTGGCCACCTGCTCGCCGCCTGAGGCGTCGATGTACTTGTCGATGATTCCGATCACGTCTTCGCCTTGCTCGACGATCTTGCCGCGCTCCAGCCAGATCACCCGGTTGCAGGTGTCCTCGACCT
>JASHXW010000109.1 GCA_030043395.1 Streptosporangiaceae bacterium | reverse complement strand
CGGCGCGACCGGGGACCTCACCGCGCGGTACCTGCTGCCGGCGCTTGCCGCGCTGCGCGCGACCGGGCGGATAGGCAGCGGATTCCAGCTGACGGCGGCTGGCCGGGAGGAATGGACGACGCAGGAGTACCGGCAGTGGGCCCGCGCCAAGCTGGACAAGCATGCCCCCGAGCTCTCGGCCGATGTCCGGGCCTTCGCCGCATCGCGGGCGAGCTATCGCCAGGCGGACGTCGGCGACCCGGCTAGTGTCGGCGCGGTCATCGCCGGCGAGGGCCCGGTGGCCGCGTACCTCGCGCTGCCGCCGGCGGTCTTCCCGTCGGCGGTGTCCGCGCTGCACGATGCGAGCCTGCCCGAGGGCAGCCGGATCGTGCTGGAGAAGCCTTTCGGGGTGGACCTGGGCAGCGCCATCGAGCTGAACCGGCTGCTGGCGGAGACAGTGACGGAGCAGGCCGTGTTCCGCGTCGACCACTTCCTCGCCATGACTACCGTCCAGAACCTGCTCGGCACCCGCCTGGCTAACCGGGTGCTCGAGCCACTGTGGAACACCTCCCACATCTGCGAGGTCGAGATCATCTGGGACGAGTCGCTGGCGCTGGAGGGCCGGGCGGGCTACTACGACGGGGTCGGCGCGCTGAAGGACATGCTGCAGAACCACCTCCTCCAGCTGCTCTGCCTGGTCGCCATGGAGCCGCCGATCAGCCTGGGCGAGCGGGACCTGCGCGACCGTAAGGTCGACGTGCTGCGCTCGGTGCGCCCGCTCGCCGGCGCGGACCTGTCCGCCCGTACCCGCCGCGCCCGCTACACCGCGGGCCGGATCGACGGCCACGAGGTCCCCGCCTACGTCGACGAGGAAGGAGTCGACCCTGCGCATGGCACGGAGACCTTCGCGGAGATCGAGCTGCGCCTGGACAACTGGCGCTGGCCGGACACCGCGTTCCGGCTCAGGACGGGCAAGGCACTGGGGCAGGACCGCAAGGAAGTCGCGGTGCACTTCCGGCACGTGCCGCACTTGCCATTCGGGCACACCGGGGACGAAGTGCCCAATCTGCTCAGATTCGGGCTTGACCCGGAGAGCGTCACCCTCGAGCTGACGGGCATCGGACCCCGGGCGCGCGCTCTCTCGCCGATGACACTCGACGCCGAGATCGAGCCGCCCGAGCTGCCCGCTTACGGCCAGCTACTTGCAGCCGTGCTCGGCGGTGACACGGCGCTGGCCATCCGCGGCGACGAAGCCGAGGAGTCCTGGCGGGTCGTGGAGCCTGTGCTCGCGGCGTGGTCCAGTGGCCTGGTGCCGCTGGAGGAGTACCCGGCGGGCTCACCAGGCCCGGCCTGACCGCCGAGCGTCAGGAGCTACCGCCCATCACGTCCTCGTGCGCGCCGGAGTCGCCACCGAGCTCGTCCTCGTGCGCACCGGCATCCCCGCCAAGCTCGTCCTCGTGCCCGCCGGCGTCGCCGCCCAGCTCGTCCTCGCGCGCCCCCGCATCGCCACCCAGCTCGTCCTCGCGCTCGGCGTCATCTTCCCCGCCCAGCTCGTCCTCGTGACCGGCCAGGTCCGTCTCGCCCAGCGCGTCCTGCACCTCGTCTGGCTCCTGGTCGCTGTGCTCAGTCATCACGGTGCCCCCAACGATCGCGTCGCCCGTCATGGGCGCACTACCCCCGCTCGATGAGTCCATCCCCGGCCGTGCCCCGCTCAATCAGCCGCGCACGCTTCACAACCAGCACGCATAGCAGGAGGCGTCGGCGCCAACCTCTGGTGAGTACCTCCGCCTTCCGGCGCTGAGTACCCGCGCGCCCGCACTTGAGTACGCGAGCCGCCGAAGACGGGCGCTCGGCCTCAGGCGCGCCGCCTGCCCGGCTGCGACGGTGGGACTGTTCCCAGCCCAGCGAGCCAGCCGCGCACGCTGGCAGATCCTGAGGAGAAACAGTCATGAATCCGTCTACTGGCCGCCGGGCCGCGCTCGCCGCAGCGGGCGGGGCCCTGGCGGTCGCCGCCATCGCTCTCCCGGCTTACGGACTGGCGACGACGAGCACCGCTCCCGCCGGCCGATCCTCGATGGCGCAAACGAAGCTCCCCGCACCGACTGTCCGCACCCGCGCCGCAGGCACCCGGTGGCGGGTCTACACGAGTTTGTCGCTGCGTGGCCGGTCGGTCCTGCTGACCGGCATCGACGCCGTGAGCCGCAACGATGCCTGGGTCGCTGGCATATCCGGCGACCAGAAGCTTTCCAGGGAGGAGCCGCTGATCGAGCACTGGAATGGCGCCTCATGGCGGGAGGTTCGCCTGCCGCGAGCGGACAGATCCGTCCCGGTTGACAGTGAGTTCTTCACGATCGGCGCGTCGTCCGATAGCAATGCCTGGGCTTTCAGCCTGAACGGCAGGTACCTGCGCCTATCCGGGCGACGCTGGACGGCCGGGCGCATCCCCGGCACCAGAAGCGGTCACATCGTCATCACGTCCGCTCAGGTGTTCAGTCCCGCAGACGCATGGGCATTCGGAGACCGGTTCATCGGCCGCGTCTCCAAGCTCGACTTCGTGCCTTATGCGGCGAGGTTCAACGGCACAAGGTGGCAGCTGGTCCCGGTCCCTGGTCGTGGAACCTTCGAGGTCAGCGCGCTCTCGCCGCGAGACATGTGGGCGCTGGCCGGCGGCACCGAACCGGGTACCGATCTGCCGTCTCGGGCGCGGATCCTGCACTGGAACGGCGTCGCCTGGACTCGGGAGCCGGTGCAGCCCAGGCTGCCGCGGCACGGTCGCCTGGCCAGCATCGTCGCCCTGTCGAAGAACGACATCTGGGCTGGCGGCAGCGCCCCGAACGGCCGCGGGGGGACGTCCGAGCTCGCGGTGCACTGGAACGGACGGTCCTGGACGCCCGACAGCCCATCTGCACGGCCATCTCAGGCGGAGTACTTCCTTGGCGACCTGTTCCCTGACGGGCACGGCGGACTGTGGGGCCTGGGCGAGCAGTTGCCCGGCACTGGGCGGTTCTGGCACCGGAGCCGCGGACGCTGGGCCGGGCCGATCGCTGCCAAGTGGGACATCCTGGCGCTGGCAGCCGTGCCGCACACGCGGTCAGCCTGGGGCATCGCCGTCGGTGCGACGAAGAACGCGGAGATCGGCGTGATTATCGTGCACGGCCCGGTCCCCCGCTGAATCCGCCTTCGCACTGAATCCCCCGTTGAACGGAATCCTCCGCTGCGTCTTAGCCGCATGCAAACCCGGGCTTTGTTAATGAATGGTGGGCCGTTGATGCGGCCTGGCATACGCTGTCATCGTGCTGAACGCCTGCGCTACTTCCGGCACGAGCGGCCTCGCCGGTCGCCGTCGGCTTTACCTCGCAGCCATGGCTGTCGCTGCGCTTGCAGTGAGCGGTTGCGCGGCCAGTGCGGCCTCCAGTCCGTCAAGCACGGCCAAGCCCAGCCACGGCACCGCGGCAGTCGGGCGCGCCCGCCTAGTGTCCGGCGGATCCAGCACAACTGCGGCTGGTCCCCCGGTACCTCCGGCCAAGCTTGCCACGTCCTGCAGCTCCGTCGTCCATATCGGCGACTCGACCTCAGACGGGCTGGTCCTGGCGGCCTACCAGCCCGATGCCAAGCTGCGGATCGCTGCCCAGTACCGGCGAGTGGGCGTCAAGCATTTCGTTCCGGAAGTCTCCGGGGCGCGGTCCATCGTCGAAACCTGGCACGGGTTCCCCAATGGCTATACCGTCGCGCAGCAGGTGCTCTCACGGGGATTTCACGGTTGCTGGGTGATCGCGCTCGGCACGAACGACACGGCGGATGTCGCGGTCGGCTCGGAAGTGGGCCTGGCAGCCAGGATCACCGAGATGATGTCGCTGATCAGCCCGCAGCCAGTGATGTGGGTGAACGTGAAGACGCTGGTTTCCTCTGGCCCGTACTCGGAAGCCAACATGCTCAAGTGGAACCGCGCGCTCCTGCAGGCTTGCCCGCGCTATCCGAACATGCGCGTCTACAACTGGGCCGGCGCAGTGCGCAGGAGCTGGTTCATCTCGGATGACATCCATTACACGCCGCAGGGCTATGCGATGCGCTCGCGCCTGATCGCCAATGCTCTCGCCACCGCCTTCCCGGCGACCGTGCCGCTCCAGCAGTTGCCGCGCCTGACCGGGGCGCCAACGACGACCAAGCCAAGCTGCCTGGTCAACTAGCGCCCCTTCCGGCCAGCCCGCCCCTAGCGGTCCTTGCCGCCCTTGGCCAGGTCGCGCCAGCTTGACTCTGATACCTCGACGCCGTACCGCTTCGCCGCGTCGAGTATCCGCTTCCACGCACGATCGCGCTCAGCGTCACTCACGCCCTCTACCTGGTCAAACCGTGCGATCGCGTTACGTACGTGCCGGGCGTCGGTCAGCGGCTCCTTGCGCTCAGCGGGAAAGGCGAACTGCTCATCAGCGAGCATGTCCTTCTCGGCCGTGCTCATGCCGCTGCCCTGGCGCGGGACGCTCGCACCATGCGAACGCGCGCTCTGCGCCTGCCTGGCCTTGCCGATATTGCGCCTCGCCGCTGCCTTCTGCCGGTCAGTAGCCATCACGCCTCCCGATCCCACGTCCTTGTCTTATCCTCCGTCGCTACCCGCCAGCGCCAAGCAGCATGCAGGCTCGGGCGCGGCGGGCTCAGCGCTTCGCACTCGACGTTTACCGGCATCCAGGCGGGTAGCAAAAGTGCTGGTTACTGCGAAGGAGAGAATATGGTCGCAATCCTGCTGGCCCTCATCATCATCCTGATCCTGTTCGGTCTGGGGTTCACCCTGCACGTGCTGTGGTGGATCGCGATCGTGGCCCTGATCTTGTGGCTGCTTGGCTTCCTGGTCAGGCTCGGCGAGTCGGCATCTGGCAGGCGGCGCCGCTGGTTCCGCTGGTAGGCCAGCCTGAGCGCCGGGCCCGGATTCCGGGTCCGGCGCGTGCGGCACAGGTAGCTGACAGAACCGCAGTCAATCGATGCCGGGAGGGATCACGCGATGAATGCAGCCGAGCGTCTCATTCGTCGCGTCGACGCAGCCCAGCAGCGCCACGTCGTGCCTGCCTTCGTCATCGGCGTAGTCAAGAAGTTCGGCGATGACAACGCAAGCGTGCTGGTCACCAACCTCGCCTACGCAGGCTTCGTGTCAGTCTTCCCGCTGCTGCTCATCCTGGTCACGATCCTGGTCAACGTGGCGGCGGGCAGTGTCGAGCTGCGCCGCCAGATCCTAGCCTCGGCCACCCGGCAATTCCCGGTGATCGGATCCGAGCTTGGCCATATTCACGCCCTCCATAAGTCCTCGGCGATCGGCCTGGCGGTAGGCCTGATCCTGCTGGTCTGGGGCGTCACGAGACTGGCACAAGCGGGCCTGTACACGATGGCGCAGGTATGGAACCTGCCGGGCCCGCAACGGCCCGGGTACCTGCCGCGGCTCGGCCGGGCGGCGACGTTCCTGGTCGTACTCGGCTGCGGGCTGCTGGTCAGCACCCTCCTTGCGGCCCTGGACACTTACGGCGGCCGTTCGACGCCGGTCGTCGTTCTGGCCGAGGCGCTGGCAGTAGCGGCGAACGTCGGCCTGTACCTCGTCAGCTTCCGCGTCCTTACGCCGAAGAGCGTGACAACGCGCTGCCTCATTCCCGGTGCCGTGGTTGGCGGGGTCGCCTGGACCGTCTTGCAGGCGCTCGGTGCCTACCTGGTTCATCATGCGCTGCACAGCGACTCGGTGTACGGCATCTTCGCCACCGTGCTCGGCTTGCTTGCGTGGATCTACCTCGGCGTCGAGGTCACCGTCTACGCAGCCGAGGTCAACGTCGTGCTGAAGCGAAGGCTGTGGCCGCGGGCCCTGGTGCAGCCGCCGCTCACGGCGGCGGACAGGGAGTCGATGAAGATGCAGGCGACGCAGAACCAGCGCCACAAGGAGCAGCACGTCGAGGTGACGTTCACCGACACGCCAGGACAGCTAGGCGACTAGGACCGTCCTTCGCGCGGGAATTCTCCGGATCCGGCTCGCCCTCGCGGATCAGGGGCGTCATGGCCCCGCTCGGCACCAGGCGACGGTGCTTCAGGCTGCTATCTGACGCTCGGCACGGCCTTGCTGGCGTGCCGGGCTGGTGGTACCCGCCAACGCGAGGAAGTGCTCGTAGGCGGCGGCTGCCTCCCGGCCTATGCGATGCCAGGCGTACCGGGACACCGCGCGATCCGCTGCAGCGATGCCGAACCCGGTGAGCCGCATCGGAGTCGCCAGCAGCCCGCGCACCGTCTTGCCGAGGAGCTCGGGCCGGGCCGGCGGCAGCAGCAGCCCCGTCGTGCGGTCGATGACCGCGTCGGCGTAGGCGCCGGTGCCTGGCGCGATGACCGGCAGGCCGGAGGCCATGGCACTGATCGTTGCCATGCCGAGCGGCTGATGCCTGGCGGCACTGACGAGCATCGTGGCGGATCGCAGCAGCCCTGGCAGGTCTTCCTCGGCCGGCCTGGCGATGAACGTTACCCGGTCAGCGACACCGAGATCTGCGGCCAGCTTGCCCAGCTTCTTGCAGGCGCTGTCGTCATCCAGGTCAATCCCGGCGAGCTCCGCCGCGAGCACGAGCTCCGCGCCCGGCAGCTCCACCAGAGCGCGGATCAGCACGTCCACGCGCTGGTCGGCGTCCACAGGACCGATGTAGAGCAGCTTGGCGGGCGTTGCGATCCGGCGAGCGGCCCTGCCGTTGCCGAATTGTCCTGCGTCCACGCCGGGGGGTACCACGCGCACCAGCGAGCCCGGGACGCCCAGCCTGGCCAGCTCGGCAGCCTCGGCCGTAGTCGCCGCGAGCACGCCAGCCGCGGCGCTCGCGACGGACGATTCCATCCGCAGCCTTCGCCTGTCGGCTGGCCTGCAGGTCCCGCTGCGCTGCTCGGCTGCGGCGAGGGATCCGAAGGACTGCACGATCGGAACCGCGTACTCGCGGCTGGCCAGGTGCGCCGCCAGTCCGCTGGTCCAGTGATAGGCATGCACGACGTCTGGCGCAGTGCGGCGCAGCCATGTGGCGAGCTGGCCGCCGCATTCGCCGAGATAGGCGGGCAGCTCATCGGCTGCCACCGGCGACGCGGGCCCGGCTGGCAGGTACCGCACCGTAACGCTGCGGCCGAGCGCCACGCCGTCAGGCCGGCCTGCCGCGCCCCGGCGGGCGTAGACGGTCACCCGGTGGCCGAGCGAGCCGAGCGACAAGGCCAGGCCACGGACATGCGCCGCCTGCTCGGCGCCCGGGCAGGAGCCCGGACTGGTTTGCGGATCGAGGTGATAGGCGACGAGCGCGATCTTCACGAGAGGACCTCCAGGGCGACCGGCTGTTGCCGGGTCGACGCCGCTAGCTGGCCCGTCCGTTCCCTGCAGCGCCACCGCTCGCAGGCGGCTCTTGCCTTTGATAATCGAAAAGGCACAGCCAGCAACGTCACGAAGTGACAGTTGGGTGTGCCTGCGTCGTAAGCACGTTACCAATACGTTACCCGCCGCCGGGCAGCCTGTCCAGCGGGACTGCCGGCTGGGAGCCGGGCCGCGGCTGGCGTGCAATGGCTAGGCAGCTACCTGCAGCCTTAGCCCGGGCACCTGAAATGCACCCGCACGGTAGTCCCGGACGGCCCGGAGCGTAGCTGGACCAGGTCGCCGACCTGATGGACCAGCCACAGCCCGCGTTGCGTCCCCGCAGCGGTGGGATCGGGGCGAAGCGTCCCGATCAGCGGGTCGGTGATGTGCCCATCATCGCTAACCTGGCAGACCAGCTCCCCCGCGGCCATCCACATCGTCAGCCGTCCCACTCCAGCCGTATGCCGCAACGTGTTGCCGGCCAGTTCTCCGACGGCGATCACCAGGTCCATCACGCGATCTCGCGACAGCCCGGCTTGCCGCCCTCGGTCCTGGGCGAACCGGCGGACCGCCACTTGGTCGCCACGGAATGTCATCGCGTGCGCGTCATCCGGCGGGCTGCTCATCACTCCGGCGAGGGGGCTCTGAAGCTGCCCGCCCGCACCGTATCCAGCACCCTGGCGCCTGCCGCCGTCAAGGACCACGGGATGCGCGCGCTCGGCCGCCGCCAGAGTCGCCGCGGGCAATCGCGCGTCGTAAGTGCACAGCACGCTCACGGGGCTGCCGTCAAAGGCCTGGCACATGAGGGCCTCGTACCTGATAGCCTCGGCCAGCTCCTCCTCCGGCCGGCTCAGCCACCCGACATCCTGCACGAACCGCGTCGGACCGGCCGCATGCTCCAGCGCGAACAACCGCAGTACTGACAGCACCCGGCCCGGGTCTGCCGCCATGACGGAGAGCCTGGTCACTTCGACTTGGCCAGCACGCTCTCCGAGCCTGGACCGGAGCAAGCCCACATGGCCGTCCGTTCCCGCGACCAGGACATCCGCCTGGACCGCCATTCCTGCCCCGACATAATCCGCGCACGCCTCGGCATGTTCGCCTGGACTCCGGTACACCAGCATCGCGTGACTGACGCCTCCGGGCTCGGTCACCGCGGAGTCGGTCACCGTCGCTCCCTCCGATGCGAATGCCGGCATGACACTCGTCGCTCCCCGCCACATCTCACTTCACACGCGAGTTGCCCGATTGAAACCTGAACGGATGCGTCGAGCGCGAAATTCACTGTAGCTGACAATGCGAAATTCCCGCCCATCTAGTGTCATTCGTGGCAGTGCTGACAGAGCGCAGGCATCGGCGGGCGTCCACCAGCTGACCAGGCAGGATGCGCAGATCTGCTTGGCGTGCTGAACGCTGTTCCGCGCACGCGATCGCAACCCGGCGGGTTGTGCCCGCCGCGACCGCGCCATCCGGTGCTCTCAGCGATTCCGCAGGTCGGCCAGCACGATAGAGGTGTGCTTGAAGTCCTCGTCGGTGAGCACGCCGCCGAGTATCACGGTGCTCACGCCGAGCGCCAGATAACGGTCCAGGTAGTCGGCCACCTTGCGATAGGTCCCGACCAGAACGGGCATGTTTCCTTTGTCGGCTCGAAAGGCTCCGGTCCAGTAAACCTCGTCGTATACGCCCTCGTCGGTGGCCAGCTGAGCGAGCCGCCTGATCCAGTCCGATTCCGACCGCTTGCGCATCGCGGTCTTGAGCCTGGCGACGCGCTCCTCGGAATAGATGGTGAGCGCGGCCGACCACGCCTCCTCCTCGGTAGGCCTGGCAACTATGCCGATGCGAATTCCGATGCTCACGTCTTTTCGCTCCGGGCCCAGGAACGTGTCCGCAAACTGCTCGACGGGCTCCGGGTGAGTGATCGCGACGTCGGCCACGGCGGCGGCGACTCGCTGCCCGGCGGCCGACGAGCCCGCGACAAAGGTGCGCGGTCGTAGCGCCGGGTCCAATTGCGCGTACATGCGGAGCCCGCGGTAACGGTAAAAACGGCCCTCGTGCGCAAGCGGCTCGTCCGATGCAAGGATCGCGCGGACCACCTGCATGTATTCCGTCGCCCGCTCGTAGCGCTCGTCGTGGCCCAGCTGATCGTCGATCTGCTCGAGCTCATGCGGGGTCGCCCCGGTGATCAGGTTCACGTCGATGCGGCGACCATAGAGCGTGGTCAGCGACCAGAGCAGCTTGGCGGCCGTGAACGGGGCCTGCGCGTTGGGCTGCAAGGCGATCAGCGGGGTGATCGCCTGGGTGTGCTGCAGGATCGCGGCGGCCACGGCCCACGGGCTGAAGTTGAAGTGGTTGTAGAAGGCGAGCAGGCCATCCAGGCCGTAGCGCTCCGCCCGCTGGGCGAACTCGGTCATGCGCTGCAGAGACTCAGCTCCTGCGGGATCCGCGATCGCAGTTCCGTACACATCGAATTCATGCCCTGTCATCATGCGTCCCTTCCGGGAACGTCCGTGGTCACGCGCCGAATGCAGGCATGGCGCTTCGAGGCCGCGTGACCCACGCCTTTAACCAGTTTCAGCTTCGCATTGCGGACCTTTGGAAACTAGGGCCATTTCAAGCTACGCATTGGCGCGCGCCGATGCGGGCCGCGGCAGGCGGCGGCCCGCATCGCAGGACGGCGGTCACCTATCAGGCGTTCGCGTCCTCAGGCAGTTCCGAGCCGAGCGTAGGCCGTTGCTTGAAGTAGGGGCTGCCAAGCGCCCAGTAAATGGCCAGCGGGATGACGCCGATGGCAAGGCCGCCGAGACCCACCCAGATCACGATGGTGTCGCTGGTGTTGGTCGCCACGAACTCGTACAGGATCCAGAACATGAACAGGGCGCCCACGAGCGGCCATACGCCGATCATCAGCAGGTTCCGCACCGATCGGAAGAGTGCCTTGCGGAACGCGACGACAACCGTCAGGCCAGCCAGCCCGTAGTACACGCAGACCTGGAGCCCGATGGCCGAGATCGCGTCGGTCAGGATCTTGCTCACCGAACCGATGTACGTCGAGCCGATGAACAGGCCGAGCGAGACGATCGCGACCGCGATAGTGGCGATCCACGGCGTCTGCCGGCCCGGCAGGATGTTCCCGAAGAACTTAGGCAGCGTCTGCTCGCGCGACATCGCGAAGAGCGACCTCGTTACCTGGATGAGCGTGGTCTCCAAGGTGGCGATGGTCGACAACATGACCGCGATGACCATCAGCTTGCCGCCAGGGCCGGGCCAGACGAGCTGGCCGAGCACGGCCAGCACGTCGCCCGCATTGGCCGAGATGGTCTTGGCGGGCAGGGTCAGGTTGGTGGCGATGGTGAAGATCTCGTAGAGGGCGAACACGATCACCACGCCGATGATCCCCCCGATCCCGGCGGTGCGCTTGCTGTCCTTCATCTCCTCGTTCAGGTTCGAGGAGACGTCCCAGCCCCAGTAGTAGAACGCGGCTACCAGGCCGCCGGCTGCGAAGCCGGCCATCCCGTTGAAGTGGCTGAGGCCGAACCAGGACCAGGAGAAGCTGACGACATGGTGCGAGCCCGCATGCACGATCGCCAGGATCGCGAACAGCACCAGGATCGTGCATTCGATTCCCGACATGATCCACTGGGCTCGCGCGGTCACTCGCACTCCCGCGATGACCAGCACCACCATGACCAGGAACCAGATCGACCCGACAAGCAGCACGTAGCCGGGATGGTTCGCGGCCGAGGCGCTGAACAAGCCGAGAGTGACCGAGCCGGCCGGGAGCGAGCCAGCCACCATGAAGATCGTGGCGGAGATCACGAGCGACCAGCCGGCGATGAATCCGAGGCTAGGGTGCAGCACCCGGCCCACCCAGGCGTAACTGGCTCCTGCGTTGGCCTCGATCCGGTTGAGGTAGCTGAACGCCCAGGCGATGCCCAGCATGGGGATGCCGCAGTACAGCAGCGCGGCCGGGCCGGCCAGAGCCACCACCGCGACGAGCGCGGCCGTGCTGCCCGCGATGGTGTACGCAGGGGCGCTGCCCGCGACGGCCATCACGACTGAGTCGAACAGTCCGAGAACGTTAGACCGCAGGCCCTCCTGCTCTACTGCGGGCGAGGCGGGCTCAGTGCTTGTCGTCATGGCAGCTCCAGGTTCAGCGGGCGCGGGCCCAATACTTACGCATACGCATTGTGTCCGCTGATGCCGCAATTGCGCAGCATCTGGTGCGCATTCGTTACCGGACTCGCTTCACCCGAGGTAGGCTGCCGCCTGTGCTGGGTTCGCCGCGATGATCGCTGACGACGCCGACCTGCCGCTGCTCAACCACGACGACCCTGCCTTCGCCGGAGACCGGTTCCACGAGGTCCTCGACGAACTGGCCAGCAGCAACTGGCTTGTCCG
>JASHXW010000108.1 GCA_030043395.1 Streptosporangiaceae bacterium | reverse complement strand
GCGCAGCGGCTCGCCTGGTACACCGACCTTGGCCTGAACAGGGACAACCTGCGCCTGTACGAGCACCCGGCGGAGAAGCGCTCGCACTACTCCAAGCGGACCGTCGACATCGAGTACCGGTTCGACTTCGTGGGCGGCGAGTGGGGCGAGCTCGAGGGCATCGCCAACCGCACGGACTACGACCTGTCGACGCACGCGAAGGCATCCGGCCAGGACCTGTCGTACCTGGATGCCGAGTCGAACGAGCGCTACGTGCCGTACGTGGTCGAGCCCGCAGCCGGAGTGGACCGGGCGATGCTGGCCTTCTTGCTCGACGCCTACGCCGAGGACGAGGCGCCGGACGCCAAGGGCGTCATGGAGAAGCGCACCGTGATGCGCATGGATCACCGGCTCGCGCCGGTGAAGGTGGCCGTCCTGCCGCTCTCACGAAACGCCGACCTGTCCCCGAAGGCGCGCGACGTGGCTGCCGAGGTGCGCAAGCACTGGAACGCGGACTTCGACGACGCGGGGGCTATCGGCCGGCGGTACCGGCGTCAGGACGAGGTCGGCACCCCGTACTGCGTCACCGTCGACTTCGACAGCCTGAATGACCATGCCGTGACGGTGCGGGACAGGGACTCGATGAAGCAGGAGCGGATCGGCATCGACGGCCTGGTCCCGTACCTGGCGCAGCGCCTGACGGGCTGCTGAGCCCGTCACCAGGCGATCATTCTCGCCTGCGCTGGCACAGGCACATGGGACCAGTGGCCGCGCTGGTACAAGGACACGCGGATGTAGTCAGACTGCACTGGATCGCTCTGGTCGACCGCCGTGACCACGAACGCTCGCCCGCTCTGACTCGACCAGACGACCTGCCAGTCGTAAACGCGAGACCCGCGTAGCGTCGCCAGCGTCACGCCCGACGGCACGGAATAGGTGAATATTCGCGGCACTAGGTAATAGCTGTGGCGCGAGGTCTTCACGGCAACCTGTGCGGACCTCAGCAGCCTGTCACCGTCGGGAGATACGATGGTGTTAGTCCAGAATTCCTGGTAATGGCGGTTATGGGTGCGCGCGATGACCCGGCTGACGGCCTGGACAGAGGTTCCCTGGGCCTGGGTGTTCACGAGGGCGACGCAATCCTGGCAATGCGCCAGGGTCACGTCGATGGTGACGTACTGGCCATTGGCCTCCCAGGACGGTGCTGTGGCAGTCGGAGAGAACGTGCAGCACTTCCCCGTATGTGGCGGTCCAGTCACCGGCCAGCTATGCAGGAGCGTGCCGGTGGCAAGGTCGTAAACGCGGAGCCCGACATCGCGATAGCCCGACCAGTAGCCGGTGACGGCGAGCTGAGAGCCGTCCGGCGAGATAGCCATGTCGCCCACTGCGATCGCCGGCAGGGTGGGCGTCAGCAGGGGCGTCAGCGTGGCCGTCCCTGAGCTGATCTTTAGCTCGTAGAGCTTCACCGGCCCGCCCTCGCGGCCGTTCCTCACGTTCGACCGGGTCTGGTCCTGCGCGGCGAGCACGTATGTGAGCCCGTCCGGCGTGCCGGTGATCGCCGTGAACGTGTCGTACGGCTTGGGCGGGCTGACGACGGCCAGTCGCCTCCCTGACGTCGTGCTTGCCACGACGGCCCGGGTTCGCGCGATCTTCCAGCTCTTGTAAGAACCGACATACGTGAGGGCCACGTAGTCGGCCGGGAGCAGACGCAGGGATGGGCCTCCCACGCTCGGGCCTGGCGAGCTGGTGCCGAAGCTGCCACGAGCCGCTGCCGCGGCTGCGAAGATGCCCGCGACGGATATCGCCGCAGTCAGCGGAGCTACAACGTAGAGAGTCCGGCCACGTAGCCGGGAGATGGCCAGGCCCATCCGGCTTCGCGGCAGTCGCAGCGGGGCAACCTCACCGTCCGGCACTGTGCCCGCCGCGGCCAGCGCGGCGGCGCGGAGACGCTCTTCGATCGATGTCATCGGGACTCCTGCAGTAGGCGGCCGAGCGAGGTCAGGGCGCGCGAGGTCGTGGACTTGACGGTGCCCTGGCTGATGGCCATGGCGGCGGCGATCTCTGGCTGGGGCAGGTCCAGGTAGAACCTGAGCACGAGCGCCTCCCGCTGGCGTGGCGGAAGCCTGCGAAGGGCGGCGAGCACTTCGCGGTGCTCCTCGGCGAGGAGCGCATCGTCTTCGGCAGATGGCGTCAGGCGCTCTGAATGGGGCGCCGCTCGTCGCTGTGCCCTGAGCCTTTCGCGCAGCTGGCTGCGGCAGCCATTGAGTACCGCCGACCGGACGTACTGCACGGCCTTCTCAGGGGAGGTGAGGTAATGCCAGCGGCGGTACAGGCCACAGAAGGCATCCTGCACGACATCCTCGGCGGCCCGCAGATCGCCCAGCATGACCACTGCGAGCTTGAGGAACCCCAGAGCGTGCGCTTCGTAGAGCACGGTGACCGCGGCGGCGGCCTCTTGCCGCCGCGGCTGGTGCTGGTCGTGTGCTACCAGGTGACCGGGAGCGCGCACCGGTTGCCCGACAGGTTTGAGCGCATTGGCTTCCACGTTTAATCAGACGTTATGGGCCCTCGGTAGTTGCCTCGGGGCCGCATAGATTCTGCGGCCCGAATGGGTACGGCCTGGCCGGACACTACTTACTGCAGTGTCGAAGCGCGCCGGTACACCTCGGCTGCCGCCAGGTGAAAGCCGTCCGGCTGGCCAGCGCTGGCCATGGTCGCGGCGATCTCCTCCATCTCGGCGACCCAGCGCCAGCCCTTCGCGGCGGCGGACCGCTCGGCTCCGCGCAGCCGGTCAGCCAGGGCGGGCTGGGAGATCGCCCACTCGGCATCCAGCACGTCCGTTACTCCGGCCGCCTCGGCGAGTGCCCGGGTGGCAAGGAGCAGCGCGGACGAGCCCTTCGTCCAGGCGGCGTAGGCCATCTTGACCGCGGATGCCGCCCACGGATCGGCGTCTCCGCCCGCGATCCTCGCGTCCAGGGCGGTGCCGTCGAACAGCTTGCGCACGGCCTCGGCGTTTGGGCCGGAGAGGTAGAGCCTGGTGGTTCCAGGGTGCAGCGGTGGCGGGCCGATGATCCCGCCGTCGGCGTAGCCGGCGCCGCCGCTCTCGATCAGCTCGGCGACTCGGCGCGCGGTCTGCGGAGAGATCGCGTTCGCGTCCAGGTACAGTCCGGCGAAGCCGCGCACCGAGCTGGCTACCTCGACCGCCGCGTGCGGCGGGCAGACCGAGACGATCACGTCGGCCTGGTCGGCCACCGCCGCTGCCGTGCCCACGTCGCGCAGCCCGGCTGCGCTCGCCCGCCTCGCCGTCTGCTCGCCCCGGCCCTGCGACGCCCAGATCACGTCATGGCCGTTCTCCGCTAGGCAGCGGCCGACCGCGGAGCCCATCTCGCCGGGGTGCAAAAGCCCGATCGCGGCCGGTTCGCTCATCGCGGTATCCGCTCCTCCACGGGCGCCGCCCGCGGCAGCGCCCTCTCAGGAACAACGATGTCCCTGCGCTGTTGTCATGACAACAGCGCAGGGACATCGTTGTTCGTTCTGACGGCCCGGCCCCGCGACGCGTCCTCCGTGTACTGACGGGTAACGCGGCGTGCGGCGGCATCATCCCGCCCAGGCTCGATAGAGTCGGTGCTGAGGGCCGATCAGGCCGCGATCTCGACAGTCGCTGGCAGCCCAGGCGCCGGGCGTGCGCCGGGCCCGCGGCATCCGCAAGGAGTGCGTGCAGTGCCGAAGCTTGTCTATGACTTCAAAGAGGGAAACAAGGACCTCAAGGACCTACTCGGCGGCAAGGGAGCCAACCTGGCCGAGATGACCAACCTTGGCCTGCCGGTCCCGCCTGGTTTCATCATCAGTACCGACGCGTGCCGCCATTACCTGGCCACGGGCAGCGTCCCTGATGGCCTCGCCGCCGAGGTCAGCGAGCACCTGGCGCGCCTGGAGAAGGCGATGGGCCGCACCCTGGGAGACCCCGCCGACCCGCTGCTGGTGAGCGTGCGGTCAGGGGCGAAGTTCTCCATGCCGGGGATGATGGAGACGGTACTGAACATCGGCTTGTCCGACGCCTCGGTGAACGGGCTGGCCGGCCAGGCCGGGAACGAGCGGTTCGCCTGGGACTCCTATCGCAGGCTGATCCAGATGTTCGGCAAGACGGTGCTCGACATCGACGGGCACGAGTTCGAGCACGCGATCGACGAGGCCAAGAGGGCCCGGGGAACCAGCAACGACCTGGACCTGGACGCCAACGACATGCGCGGCCTGGTCGACACCTTCAAGCAGATCGTCAAGGCGCAGACCGGCAGCGACTTCCCGCAAGACCCGCGCGTGCAGATGGACATGGCGGTCAATGCCGTGTTCGACTCCTGGAACGCGGACCGGGCGATCCTGTACCGGCGCCAGGAGCGGATACCCTCCGACCTCGGCACGGCCGTCAACATCGTGGCCATGGTCTTCGGCAACCTCGGCCTGGACTCCGGCACCGGGGTGGCGTTCACCAGGGACCCGGGCAGCGGCCAGCAGGGCGTCTACGGCGACTACCTGCAGAACGCCCAGGGCGAGGACGTCGTGGCCGGTATCCGCAACACCGTGCCGCTGCAGGACCTGGAGAAGATCGACGCCAAGTCCTACGCCGAGCTGATGCAGATCATGCAGACCCTGGAGAACCACTACCGGGACCTGTGCGACATCGAGTTCACGATCGAGCGCGGCAAGCTGTGGATGCTGCAGACCCG
>JASHXW010000107.1 GCA_030043395.1 Streptosporangiaceae bacterium | reverse complement strand
TCCCTCGCGGTGACAATGGCCTAGTCCTGGTAGCCGTCGGCGGCCGGATGGTCGACAGGCAGTCCCCACTGGCGTCCAGCTTCTGCGGCGGCACGGGCCTGGGCATAGGCGGGCTGGCCCCAGCCGAGGAGAGCTGGCGCAGCGGCGAGCGAGGTCATGTACCGCCGGTTGAGCCGGCCGTTGTCTGGGTCGGGCGCGCGGGGCGCGAACTCGGTGATGACGCCGGCCATCCGGACCTGGGCGATGACAGGGCGCCCGGGCTGACGGACTTCCTGGTAGCCGAGGTAGGCGGCCAGCGGGCCGATGCGGACCTGGTTCTCCTCGAAGGCCTCGCGGGCTAGCGTCGCGTACTGGTCGGCGTCGTATGGCTCCGGCGTCCCACCGGGCAGCGAGCAGGTGCCGTCGTCTTGCTCTTGAATCAGGACCCGCCCGGTCGCCGGGCACAGCAGCCAGCCGTACACCTGGGAGACCCGCAGGACCGCCGGCACTGCCGCACCGTGCCACACGTACTCGACGTGCGGTCCGCCCATGCGTTCTCCCTTTGCTCAGTAGGCCCGCTAAGGCGCCTCCGCCGGGTCCTTCTTCGCGTTCGCGGACGCCTGCACGTTGCTGATCAGATCATGCAGCCTAAGTGCGGATGCATAGGACGGCAGGCTTAAGAACTACTTGGACGGCGCTGCAGGAGCAGCGCGGGCAGCACGGCAAGGGCGGTGAACCCGATCGACCACCAGAACGCGGCATTGTAGGTGTGGCCGACCAGGATCATCGCCAGCACGGCCGTGCCGAACGAACCGCCGACCTGCTGGATGATCCGTGTCGCGGAGCTGGCGTCGGGCACCGACGCCTTGGGCACGCCGGTGAACGCACCGGCCATCAGCGCGATGTTCGCTGATGACAGCCCGGCTCCGCGGACGACCAGCACGACGCAGAGCAGGGCGTAGCTGGTGTGCGTCCCGGCCAGCGCGAACGGGATTGTCGCGGCCGCGGCTATCAGCATCCCGGCGAGCACGACGGGACGCGGGCCCAGCTTGTCGGTCAGTTTCCCGGCCCAGGTCCGCGGTAGCAGCGAGCCGATTCCTTGCGGCGCCATGAGCAGCCCGGCCGCGAGCACGCTCGTGCCGCGCACCTCCTGGTAGTACAGCGGCAGCAGGAACAGGGCGCCATACATGGACAGCCCCGACAGGAACATCAGGCTCGAGGCCCCGGTGAACGACCTGGCCCGGAACAGCCGCAGGTCGATCACGGGCGTCATTCCCTCACGCCGCCACAGCAGGCCGCGGGTTACGAAGACCCCGAGCAGCACTGCGCCAGCCACAAGCGGCACGAGCACGTCGGGCCGGCCGAGCCCGCCGCCGCTGCCCGCATTGGCCAGTCCGTACAGGAGCGCGGCCACGGCTGGCGACAGCAGAGCGATGCCCAGCAGGTCCAAGCGCGGCCGGGACCCGGCATGCGCGGTGCGCTGCGGCAAGTACCGCAAGGCCAGGAGCAGGCCGACCACGCAGATCGGGACGTTCACGTAGAAGATCCAGCGCCAGTCCAGGTTAGCGACGATCAGCCCGCCGACCACCGGCCCCAGGATCGGCACCACGACCGCGGGCAGGCTCACCGTGGCCATCAACTTGCCAAGGGACTTGCCTCCCGCGGCCTGCACGAGCACGGTCGTGAACACCGGGATGAGCATGCCGCCGCCGATCCCCTGCACCACGCGAAAGGCGATAAGGGACCCGATGTTCCACGCGGCGCCAGCTGCCATCGAGCCGGCCAGGAACAGCGAGAGCGAGAACAGCCACGTCGTCCTGGCGCCGAATCGCGCGAGCGCCCACCCGGTGAAGGGGATCGCCATTCCGTAGGCGAGCAGGTACCCGGTCATGACCCACTGGACCTGGGTCAGCGGGGCGTTCAGGTTGCCAGCGATGGTCTTGATCGCCACGTTGACGATCGTGGTGTCGAGCAGTCCCGCCGCCGCGCCGACGATCATGACGGCCGCGAGCTTGCGGATCGCGGGGTCGATCTTGGCTTCCTGAGCAGGGGCGGTCGTAGTGGTCGTTGTCGTCGTCACGGTCATAAAACTAAACTACACCGTGCAGTGCAGAAATGTAAACTGCACGGTGTAGTAAACTATGGGCATGGCGGCGACAGTATCGGAACGCAAGCGGCAGGCGATAGCGAGCGCGGCTCTCGCGCTGTTCGCCAGGGACGGCTATGAGCGCACGAGCGTGGACGCCATCGCGGCCGAGGCCGGGGTGTCCAAGCGCACCGTCTACAGCCACTACGGCGACAAGGAAAGCCTCTTCATACTGGTCGTGCGAGACACCTACGCGCTGATGCGCGAGCGCTTCGCCGAGGGCGTCGAAAGCACCCTGCGCGATGTCGACGACGTAGAGAAGTCCTTGGTCAGCTGCATACGCGAGGTCGTGCGGGCCGTCACGCAGACGCCAGAGCGCGCCAGGCTAGTCCGCCTGATCACCGCCGAGCTGCCCCGTTTCCCCGCACTTCTGGACCTGTGGCACGGCCGGGGCATCACCCCGCTGCTGGCCGAGCCGATTGCCCGCCTGACCGCCGAGGGCCTGCTGACCGCAGATGACCCGATGGAGGCGGCCGGCCACCTGTCAGCGCTGACGATCGGGCAGATCAACAACCGCTCGATGATGGGCACCATCCCGCTGGGCGAAGCCGAGACCGATCAGATCATCACCAGCGGAGTCCACGTGTTCCTCTGCGCATACGGCCCGGGGCGCTGACGGACCGGTTCCCACGACGTTATCGGGCGTTGACCTGCCTGCCGATTCCTGCCAGCAGGTAGCGCAGCCCTTCCAGGAATTGTCCGGCAGTCGTATAGGCAGCCAGCTGCTCGGCGAGAGCACCGGTGTCGCCGCTGCCAGGAAGCCAGCGGCCGCGCGAGGCCTCGAGTGCCGCGAACCCGATCGTGTAGGTATGCACGGCGCCGTAGGCACTGCGGGCTGTCGCCTCGTCAAGTCCAGCTCGCCGCAGGACGCCCATCATGGCGTCCATGCGCTGCGCTGCGGCCGGCGAGACAACGGGGTGGCGAAGGTAGACGTGCAGGCCAGCGGGCTGCGTAACCAGGAACTGGCGCAGGTTGGCGGCCGCTTCGATGATCCAGGCCTGCCAGTCGTCCTCGTCCGCTTCCGGACGCCAGACGTCCGCCAGGAGGATGTCGGTGACCTCGTCCAGCAGGTCGTCCTTGTCGCGGATGTGCCGGTACAGCGCCATGGGCGAGACGCCCAGGTCGGCCGCCAGGCTGCGGATCGAGATGTCCTCGCCGCCGCCCGCCCGGGCGACCTGGACCGCCGCCCGGATGATCTCCTCTCGGGAGATAGACCCCCACGGCGCGCGGCTGCCTGAGGCACTGGGAGCTGGAAGCGCGTCCGCGGCCTGAGTTGATCGAGCCATGCGCGGCAGCATACTTCACTCGCGTACGCGTACGCGTACAATGAACTCGTGTACGCGTACGCAAATGCTTCGCGCCCGCCCCGGGAGGGCCATGTCAGCGCTCAAGGCTAGGGAGCGACATCGCTTCGGCATGCCCGCTGCCAGGGGTCCACTGCGGGTGCCGCACGCCAGAGTCAGCGGAGTGCTGCGGTCCTCGCGGTTCGGGATGGCCTGGGCTGCGCTGATAGTCGGCGCGGGCGGCGGCCTCGGGGCGGTTGCCTTCCGCCGGCTGATCTTCGCGGTCACCTGGCTGGCGACCGGCCATCAGCAGTTCGGCCAGCAGGGCCGGGTCGGCAGCCAGCACTTCCCGTGGCTGGGAATAGGGTTCCTGATCCTCATCCCCGTGGTGGGCGGGCTGCTGTACGGCCCGCTCATCTACCGGTTCGCTCGCGAGGCCCGCGGGCACGGCGTGCCAGAGGTCATGATCGCCGTCGCCACCCAGGACGGGAGGATCCGCCCGCAGGTGAGCGTCGTCAAGGCACTCGCTTCGGCGCTGTGCATCGGCACCGGCGGGTCGGTTGGCCGGGAGGGCCCGATCGTGCAGATCGGCTCCGCGCTGGCATCCAGCCTTGGCCAGCTGGCCAAGATGCCAGGCCCGAAACTGCGGGTTCTGGTGGCTTGCGGCGCAGCGGCCGGCATCAGCGCCACCTTCAACGCCCCGGTCACCGGTGTCCTGTTCGGCCTGGAGCTGATCCTGCGGGAGTTCTCCGT
>JASHXW010000106.1 GCA_030043395.1 Streptosporangiaceae bacterium | reverse complement strand
GCGTCCTGGCAGCAGGTCGGCGCCGACGCCATCATCGTTGCCCCGCCTAACGCGGCGATCAGCCCGGCGTTGCAGCGCCAGCTTGCCTCGGTGCCAGGCGTAGTCGCCACTGCGACGGCGGTGGTCGAGGCCGGGTCCCTGGCAGATGGGTACGAGATGCCCGTCGTGTTCACCGACCCGGCACGATACGCCGTGGTTGCTGACCAGGCGCCAGGATCGCCTTTCCCGGCGTCCGCGCTGTCTGCAAGCACCGTGCGCGGCCAGGCAGGCGGCGGTTCAGGTGCCGCGGGCGCCGTGGTCCCCGCGCTGGTGACCGCTTCCGCCGCCCGCCTGCTCGGCACCTCGTCCGCCGATCTCAGCGTGGGGAATTCCACGGTCACCATCCGGGTGGCCGGACGGATCGCCGGTATACCTGGGGTCACCGGAGATGCCGGGAATTCAGCGGGGGTCGCCGCCGTGGTGGTGCCCCTGCGGGCGCTGGGACCCGCGCCGCCTGACCCGACACTGATGCTGGCCACCGGCTCGGGACTGGATGCGGGTCGGTTGCGGGCGGTCGTCGACCGCGCCCTGCCTGGCGCGTCGGTGACGCTGCGGGCCTCGGCCCTCGCCGCGATCACGCGGGCTCCAGTACCCCGGGCGGCGCAAACTGCGCTAGCGCAGGGCATCGCCGTCGCGGCCGGCTTCGGCGCGCTAATCCTGCTACTGTCGCTGCTGCTCACCGCGCGGACCCGCGAGATGACGCTGGCCCGGCTAGCGACGATGGGGCTGCGCCGCTGGCAAGCTCACTTGCTGCTGGCGGCGGAGACCCTTCCCCAGGTCGTCGCTGCCGCCCTCGGCGGCGTAGCCTGCGCCTGGCTGCTCGCACCACTGGTCGGGCCAGTGATCGACCTCGCGGCGGTCAGCCAGGCAGGCCCGGGCGTCGTGGTAACTCCCGCTCCCTTGCCGCTGCTCGCCTCGGCGGCTGGGCTAGTGCTTGCAGCACTGCTCGTCCTGGCCGCCCAGGCCGTCATCACCTACCGCCGCGGCAGCGCCAGCGCGCTGCGGATCGCTGACTGAAGGAGGCGCATGCCCATGGCCGAGTCCGGTAGCCCGGCCTCCCCAGGCGCCGGGGGCAGGGGGCCCGTCGCCGTTCCGCAGGATCACGCCCCTACCGGCGCGGACGGGATGATCGTCTGCGACCGGCTGGTCCGGATCTACTCCGGGGAAGGCATCGAAGTCCAGGCGCTGCAGGGGCTGGACCTGCTGATCGCCGACGGGGAGCTGACCGCGCTGATCGGCGCTGCGGGCAGCGGCAAGTCGACCCTGATGAACATCCTCGCCGGGCTGGACACTCCGACGGCCGGGACGGTCTGGGTGGCCGGTCAGAACCTGGGCGTGATGACGGCCAAGGAGCGGCTAGCCTACCGGCGGAGCATATGCGGCTTCATCTGGCAGCAGACGTCGCGTAACTTGCTGCCCTACCTGACAGCCAAGCAGAACGTGCTCCTGCCGATGCGGCTGAGCTGGCGACGTCGCCGGGACCGGCTGCAGCGTGCCGATTACCTGCTCGAAACCCTCGGCATCGCCCATTGCGCGGGCCGGGCGCCGGACAGCATGTCTGGCGGTGAGCAGCAACGGGCCGCGATCGCAACGGCCCTGGCGAACGAGCCCAAGGTGCTGCTGGCTGACGAGCCCACCGGGGAGCTGGACTCCTCGACAGCCCAGGACGTGTTCTCCGCCCTGCAGACCGCCAACACCGAACTCGGCGTCACGGTACTGGTTGTCACCCACGACCCTGCGGTCTCGTCACAGGTTCGCCGTACGATCGCGATCCGCGACGGCCGGACGAGTAGCGAGACGATTCGGCAGGCGGCCACCGACGAGCGCGGCAAGACAACCTTGCATGCGCGCGAGTATGCGACGCTCGACCGGGCCGGGCGGGTCCAGCTTCCGCGCGAGATGACCCGGCGCCTCGGAATGCGCAGCCGGGTCGAGCTTCAAGAGGAGCCCGATCACGTCGGCGTCTGGCCGGACAAGGCTGGTCAGGACGGACCTGCGAAGGACGACGCGTAGTTTCACCGAACTGCCTTGAGCATTCGTGGCCGCCTCACCGGACGGGCGCGCGCCATCATGGTGTCCAGCCGGCCGCAATCGCCGGGATGATCTGCCATCCCGCCTGGAAGACAAGATTGTGCAGGTCAGCGGATGCGATCGCGCGCAGCGTCGACAGCGCGGCTGCAGCCTGCTGCGCCTCGAACACGTTCAGCGGCCAGTCGCCGACGGTGGCTCCGCGCAGGTGCGGGTGGCTGTTGGTCAGGCCGTAATACGCACGGATCGTCACCGGGCTGATCGCAGCGGCTTGCTGCTCAGGCCAGGTCAAGGTCCACGTGGCCTGCGGACCGTCGGCGGCAGGCTGGAGTCCGCTCGCGCTGACCGCGCCGGTCCCGCCCAGGAGGCCGGCGTTGACCTCGTCAAGGGCTTGCCGGACGTAGGGGTCGATGAGCGGAACCGCCTCCTCGAACCTGCGCTCCTTGCCTGCCCGGTCCGCGGCGCCGCCGTGAGTCCCGTCCCGCAGGTCGGCGAAATGGCGCAGCAACTGATTGACGTGGTCCGGCTGAGCCTCACTCATCTTCGCTTCCCTTCGGTGCGCTGATCTGTGGCGCTAGCCCAGGACGAGCCGTGCCGCCCCGTGGTCAGGCTCCAGTGTGACGACGCCAGGCCGCCCGGCGCCGGGGTGCCAGGCGGCGAGCTGTATCTTCGCGGGGAACGACAGCGCCGCCACCAGGGTGTCGGTGGCAGCCGGCCAGCCGAAGGCAACGAGCGTGCCGTCGCTGACTTGAGTTCCCGGGACAGGTGCGACCCGACCGGTACGCAGCGACAGCACGTACAGCCGGGTCAACATGCCCATGTCCACGTCAGGAGAGCGAGTGCCCACCTGGACGGCCAGGTAGCTCCCGTCCGGGCTGAACGCTGCGCTGAGCGCAACCTCCCCGGCCTGCTGCCGGACTGCGATTACCCGGCCTGTCACGACATCGGTGACGTTCACCGTGCACTCCAGTGAGCAGCGCGGCATCCACGCGATCTGCTGCGCGCTCACGGCAAGCACGGTGACGAATGGCCGGCCGGCTTGCCCAGCTCCCGGGTTCCAGAGCATGAACGCAGGAACACCACTGCGCGGGGTCACCGAGGCGAGCAGCAAGCCGCGGCTCGTCCCCGCCTCGATCGCGTAGCCATCAGGGAGCTGGACGGAAGGGCCGAGCGGGCGGCCGTTAGGCCCGACCTCGCGCGCGACTGCTACCTGCGTACCCGGCTCTTCACCCGCCCGGTAGCTAGTCAGCCACATCCACCCGGCAGTGGCGGCCGGAGCGACGGCGTCCGCATTGCCGGCCCAGCGCGCGGCGCTCGCCTGGTCGGAGAGGAAGTACACGGGCAGCGGTGACCGCATGCACAGATAGCAAGCCGGCCGTGCAAACGTGCTGCGCGTGAGCGCCCAGCCACCGGCCACTCGCGTGAACGTATAGCCGCCCCCGGTCACCGGCAAGGCGCCGATCCGCTCGGCACGGCCGGTAGCGGGCCAGAACCAGTACGGCCGCGGCCCGGCGAGAGGCACCCTGACCCCGCTCATGAGCCGCAGCTGCGGCGAGCTAGCTCCGCCCGGCACGGCTCTGCCGTGCAGAATCCGCGGCACCGGCTCATTAGCGACGACCGCCGGCTGCGCATGACGGGCCGCTGAGTGGGCATCGCCAGGCAGGTGCCTGAGTACGACAAGGCCAACGGCGACGATCACCGCGCCGGCTATCAGCCCGCGTCTCCGCCAGGGGTGCCCTCGGTTTTCGCCGCCGGTCAGGATGTCATCCACGCACACCCCCACCGCGGCCGGCGACCTGTCACCCGACGATACGTCCCCCAGGACGGCGAAAGCCACTGCAGCGTGGCCAGCGTGCTCCCGAGACTGTCCGAGCCCACGCGTAATGTCGCCCGTGAAAGGACCGCGCCCGACAGCAGCGCGGGATCCAGTAGGCATCCGGGGAGACGAGTATGGACACGGTCAGCTCACGCGACGGCACGACGATCGCCTACGAGAAGGCCGGCGACGGGCCGGCGCTCATCCTGGTCGATGGGGCGCTGACCGTCCACTCCTCAGGCGACAAGGCGGAGCTTGTCAAGCTGCTCGCACCGCACTTCACCGTGTACGGATACGACCGTCGCGGCCGCGGTGCCAGCGGCGACACGCAGCCCTACGCGGTGGACCGGGAGATCGATGACATCGAGGCGCTTATCGACTGCGCCGGCGAACCGGTGTTCCTGTATGGCCACTCCTCAGGCGCGACCCTGGCGTTGCGGGCGGCCGCGCGGCTCGGTGGCCGGGTGAGCAAGATCGTCCTGTACGAGGCGCCGCACAACGGCGACCCGGCTGCCCAGCGGTCCTGGGATGAGTACCTCAGGGAGCTCGAGCAGCTGCTGGACGACGGGCGCGGAGGCGACGCAGTGGCCTTGTTCATGCGGTTCGTGGGCATGCCAGGCGAACAGGTCGACGCCATGCGCCGCGCGCCGTTCTGGCCAGGCATGCAGGCCATCGCGCCCACGCTGGCCTATGACCACGCGGCCATCATCGGCGAGCAGTGGGCGCCGCCGACCGACCTGGCCGCGGGGGTTTCGGTTCCCGCGCTGGCGATCGCCGGAGACGCCAGCTTGCCGTTCATGCCTGGCACCGCCCAGGCGCTGGGCAATGCGATGCCGCTGGGCCATGTCCTGGTCCTTGAGGGGCAGACCCATAACGTGGATCCGGCAGTCCTCGCTCCGGTGCTGATCGACTTCCTCGCTGGCAGGTGACTGAACCCGTCGACGGACAAGGGAGCCCCGTCCGGGAAGTCACGCGGCCACCGCGCAGTTGACGCAACCAGGACCTGTGACAACCAGAAGGGAACGGCACATGAAGGCCATCATCGATGGTGCGGTCGTGGCGGATGCTCCGGACTCGGACCTGATCTCCATCGAGGGCAACTACTATTTCCCGCCCTCGGCGATCAGCGCTGGCGTCCTGAGCGACAGCCCGACTCCTTACACCTGCCCGTGGAAGGGCGTGGCGCAGTATCACGACATCACGGTGGACGGCGGTACTCATCATGACGCGGCGTGGAGCTACCCCGATCCGTACCCGACGTCATTCGAGCGTGTCGGAAAGGACTACAGCGGCTATATCGCGTTCGACAAGCAGCAGGCCACGATCACCGGGTGAAACCCGCAGCGGCCTGGTAGCGAGAGCCGCGGCGCACCTAGAGGACTGGGCTAAAGGCGACGAGACCTGGCCGAGGACGGGCTGCCTAGCGCAGTGCCAGTAGCTCCTGCGCTAGCGGCGCGAGGACGGCCGGGGAGAGCGGCGGGACCAAGTAGATGATCGCCAGGTCCAGCCCTTCCGCTGCCAAGGCGTCGACCTCCCTGGCCACCGCGGCGTAGTCATTGTCTGCACCGAGCCGGACGTGGCTGGAGAGCGTGATCTCCGCGGGGTCGCGTCCGATGTCGCGGCAGTGCGCGTGCAGCACGTCGCGCTTGCGCGCGAATACCTCAGGTGGGCCGCCAACGAAGTTCCAGTGCTGGGCGTACCTGGCTGCGGTGCGCAGCGTGCGCCGCTCGCCACTACCTCCGATGCAGATCGGCGGATGCGGTTGCTGCGGGCCCTTGGGCTCGCACCAGGCGTTTGCGAGATGGTAGTGCTGGCCATCGAAGGTCGTGCTCTGCTGCGACAGCAGGCTGATGAGAACCTGGCATGCCTCCTCCAGCCGGTCGCTGCGCTCGCGCAGCGTGCCGAGCCCGATGCCGTAGGCGCCGGACTCCAGCTCGTTCCAGCCCGCGCCGATGCCCAGCTCCAGGCGCCCGCCGGAGATGATGTCGATGGTGGCGGCCATCTTCGCGAGCACCGCGGGATGGCGGTAGTGGATGCCGGTGACGAGCGCGCCAAGCCTGAGGCGCCGCGTTGCCTGCGCGAGAGCTGTCAGCACTGTCCAGCCTTCGAGGCAGGGCCCTTGCGGATCGCCGACGATCGGGTAGAAGTGGTCGAACACCCAGCCGGACTCGAACAACTCGATCTGGTCGGCTTCCTGCCAGACGGCGAGCATGTCCGCCCAGGTCGTATTCTGCGGCGCGGTCTTGAACGCGAAGCGCACGGTCGGCCTCCTCGGCTGCCTGATCACCATTGCCCGAGCGTCATTCTCGCAGCCGCCGGGCGCGGCCGGCGGGGAGGCCTTGAAGCCGCATTCGGAAGGCGATAGCGGGCAAGGTGAGGGGCTGGCGGAACATGTTCCGCCAGCCCCTCACCGATTTGTCACTTGCCTTCGGTAATCGAGAGATTGGCGAAGTAGCCGTCCATGTTCGCGTACGGGTATTTGGCATTGATCGTGTGCTCAAGGTCGACGAAAATAACGTTCTCAACCTTGTAAGTCTTGATTCCGAACTGCTTCCTGATGTCCGAGTTCAGGGACCGCGGCTTCGTCGTGTGCCAGACGTCCGGCCTTAGCCTGGGGCCAAGAATGTACCTGGTGGTCTTCGAGTTCACCGGCTTGGCCTTGAAGGTGCTCTTGTAGGCCGTCCACAGGTCGAGGTAGATCAGGGTGTAATCCTTTTTATGGCTGACGAAATTGACCTCCAGGCCAGTGCCGGCCCATGAGGCGTTCGTCGCCTCCGGCGCGGAGTGCTCGACGTCGGAGAAGCCGATCTGCGGCTTGTTCAGCTGGGTGATCGAGCCGAACCTGGTGTACCCCTGCTGGCCGCCGATGCCTTCTATGCCAGTAGCACTGCCCGCCTCGTAGAACACCTCGTCGGCGATGTCGGCCTTGTTCGGGTTGCCCGCTGGCGGCGGGTACTGGCCCTTGGCGTTGTAGGCGCCGATCCCCCAGGCGTACGGCTTCTTCTCGGCGCCGAGCTTGACCCGCCTCCAGCCGGTCGGGGTCTTGCCCTCGTGCGCCGCCGGTCCGGGCTTAGCGAAGTCGCCGTTGACGAGCAGGTCCTTTCCGGCCTTGGGCAGCTTGTGGGCGGACGGCGCCGCCTGGGCAGGCAGGGCCGTGGCCGCGAGAGCGACAACGCCAGCCACCGCGGCGCACGCCGCGAAGGCAGCGCTACCGCGCCGCATGCGGTAGGGAAGAGTGGGCATAAGGCGCTCCTTCCGGGTCGAATCTGAACGAAAGTAAGGTGCGAAGATGGCGCAGCGGTTTCCCCTATACGACGCAGAGGTGGTTCTGCAGTAAAGATTGGGGAACCCGCCGTTTTTCCGTCTGCACCTGAGCGCTAAGGCCGCCGATGAGCGAGCTGCCGGGTGTCCCATGTTATGCCTGTTTTACGACTTTGTATTTTGCCCAGTTTCGGCGGGAGCACCTGGCAAATGAGACCGCGAATGTCGGGCCGCGCGAATGAGCGAACTGCGCGGGTAGCCATTCTTCATCCTGGGATAACCTTCCAGTTCCCGTTTTATCAATCTCCGTTTAATCAGCAGACCGTATCGTCCGATTTGAGCTATCCGCCGACTGCGCGCCCCGTTCCAGGCGGCCGCGACTTCGAGGTTGGAGGTAATCCGTGACGATCGAGCTAAGCCGGCGCCAGATGATGGCGTCGGCGGGCGGCATGGTGCTGGCGTCCTTCGCCCTGCCGCCGAGCCTGAGGAAGATCCTCGCTGACGTGCCCGCGGCGCACGCGCGCCCCGCACGGCTGTCGAGCGCGCTGTCCGAGATCCAGCACGTCGTCGTGCTCATGCAGGAGAACCGTTCATTCGACCACTACTTCGGCACCATGCCCGGCGTGCGCGGATTCAGCGATCCGTCCGTGCCCAAGTCGCTGTTCTACCAGAAGGACCCGAGGAACCCGAAGAAGTACCTGCTGCCGTTCCATGCCGACACCCTGACAACGGCCGCGCAGAACCTCCCGTCCAACAGCCACAGCTGGGGCCCGCAGCACGACTGCTGGAACGGCGGGAAGATGAACGCCTTCGCGGAAACGCACCT
>JASHXW010000105.1 GCA_030043395.1 Streptosporangiaceae bacterium | reverse complement strand
TTGATGTGGTCCGCGGTGATGTTGGCGCCGTCCTCATTGCGCAGCAGGTTCTCCAGCAGGACCTTCAGGCTGAACGGCAGGCTCGCCGCTCCGTCCACGGCATCGAGCCGGTGCACCTGATAGGCGGTCCCTGCCACCGTCAGCGTCCCGCGAGCGCCAAGGCTGTTCGCTGTCATCTGAGCCGTCCCTCCGCTGACTACTTCCACCGCAATCCTGCCGTAACTCACGCGTGCCGATGCGTCCAGCCCGGCCACCGCCAAGCCGCGCGCGAAGCGAAGTATCTCGATATCAAGTTACTTTTAGCTTAATGAAGCAAGTCTCTCGATGTCAAGGTATCTGCAAGGCTCGCTCGGCCCCGTCTACCCCGCCGTCAGCTCGTCAGCGGCGGAGTAGGGGTCAAGCTTGCCACCAGCGACCTGCGACGCCAGCTCGTCGAGCCGGGACTCACCAGGCAGCCCGCCGATCCGCCGCCGCAACCCGGCCACGGCGATCGCCGCGACCTCCTCGCGGGCCCTGGCCACCCGCCGCCGGTCGAGCTCCCCCGACTCCGACAGCCACGCCCAGTGCCCGTCCAGCCGCCTGATGAGCTCGTCGATGCCCTCGCCGGTCGCTGCCGACCCCAGGACGATCGGCGGCTTCCAGGCCCCTGGCGCCCACGCACCCATCGCGAGCATGGTGCGCAGGTCCCTGACGACGTCCTGGGCACCCGGCCGATCGCTCTTGTTGACCAGGAAGATGTCCGCGATCTCCAGGATGCCGGCCTTCGCGGTCTGGATCCAGTCGCCCATCCCGGGCGCGAGGATCACGAGCGTCGTGTCCGCCAGCGAGGCGATCTCCACCTCGGCCTGTCCCACCCCCACCGTCTCGACGCAGACCATGTCGAAACCCGCGGCATCGAGCACCCGCAGCGCCTGCGGCGCCGCCCCGGACAGCCCGCCGAGATGGCCACGACTCGCCATGGACCTGATGAACACGCCCGGGTCGGTGGCGTGCTCGGCCATCCTGACCCGGTCGCCGAGCAGCGCACCGCCGCTGAACGGCGAGGTCGGGTCGATCGCCAGCACGGCCACTCGCTGGCCCGCGGCACGGAACGCCCGTACCAGCGCGCCAGTCACCGTCGACTTGCCCACACCCGGTGACCCGGTCAGGCCGACGAACCGCGCATGCCCGGCGTACGGCGCGACAGCTCGCATGACCGGGCGCAGTGCTGGCGACCCTTCCTCGACCAGCGACACCAGGCGCGCCAGCGACCGGGCGTCCCCGCCGCGCGCCGCGGCGAAGAGCTCAGCGGCCTGCGCTTCGCGGGGCACGCGGTCAGGCGCCAGGAGCGGGCACGTCCAGCAGCAGCGCGTCGCCCTGCCCGCCGCCACCGCAGAGCGCGGCAGCGCCCAGCCCTCCGCCGCGCCGCCGCAGCTCGTAGATCAGGGTCAGCGCGATCCGGGCACCGGACATCCCGAGCGGATGACCGACAGCGATCGCGCCGCCGTTCACGTTGACGATGTCGGGCCCCACGCCGAGGTCGCGCATGGACTGAATGGCCACCGCGGCGAATGCTTCATTGATCTCAATCAGATCAATATCGGTAACGGAGATCCCTCCCTTAGCCGCCGCCCGCAGGATGGCGTTCGCGGGCTGCGACTGCAGGGAGTTGTCCGGGCCGGCCACCACGCCGTGCGCGCCGATCACGGCGAGGACTTCCGCTCCCGCCGCGGCGGCCGCCTCAGCTGACATCACCACTACCGCGCACGCGCCGTCCGAGATCTGCGAGGCCGAGCCCGCGGTGATCGTGCCGTCCTTGGCGAACGATGCCCGCAGCTTGCTCAGCGCCTCCACCGTGGTGTCACCGCGAACGCCCTCGTCGGTGTCGAAGATCAGCGGCTCGCCCCGGCGCTGCGGCACGGAGACAGGCACGATCTCCTCGGTCAGCAGCCCGTTCTTGATCGCCGCGGCAGCGCGCTGATGTGACCTCGCGGCGAAATCGTCCTGCTCGGCGCGCGTGATCCCGAGCCTGGCGTTGTGCCGCTCGGTCGACTCCCCCATCGACAGGTGGTCGAACGCGTCAGTCAGCCCGTCCAGGGCCATCGAGTCGATCAGCTCGGCGGAGCCGTACTTGGTCCCCTTGCGCGCCGACGGCAGCAGGTGCGGCGCGTTGGTCATCGACTCCATGCCGCCGGCCACCACGACGTCGAACTCGCCTGCCCTGATCAGCTGGCCGGCGAGCGCGATCGCGTCGAGCCCGGACAGGCAGACCTTGTTGATCGTGATGGACGGCACGGTCATCGGGATTCCGGCTGCGACGGCGGCCTGCCGGGACGGGATCTGCCCGGCGCCCGCCTGCAGGACCTGCCCCATGATCACGTAGTCGACCTGGTCACCTCGGACGCCGGCCCGGTCAAGGGCGGCCTTGATCGCGATGGCGCCGAGATCCACGCCGCTGAAGTCACTGAGCCCGCCGAGCAGCCGTCCGATCGCCGTCCTCGCCCCGCCGACTATTACCGCTTGTCCCATGGCTGCAACGATACTCAGGATCAGGTGAGCTGCGGCTGGCCGCCGATCAGCCCTCGCGGGCGGAGCCTGCGGCGCGACGGGGAGGAACTGGGGTGCTCGAGCGGATCGATCATGTCGGCATCGCGTGCCGGGACCTGGCGGCCGCGGTGGCGTTCTACGAGTCGACGTTCGGGCTCACCGTGGTCAGCATGGAAACCAACTCCGAGCAGGGCGTCAGGGAGGCGATGCTGATGGTCGCCGACGCCCCGGCAGGGACGTCCTACGTCCAGTTGCTCGAGCCGCTAGCGCCGGACACGCCTGTCGGCCGGTTCATCGCCAAGCGCGGCGAGGGAGTCCACCACGTGGGCTACGGCGTCGCCGACATCGACAGCGCCATGGCGGCCGTCAGCAAGTCTGGCGTCCGGCTCATCGACTCCCGGCCGCGGCACGGCTCGATGGGCGCCTCGATCGCGTTCCTGCATCCGGGCGACGTCGGCGGCGTGCTCACCGAGCTGGTCGAGGCGGCGCGGTGAACGCCAAGCCCGGGCAAGTCGAATAATTCATGAGCTACGCCACGAGCAGCAGCGAACTGGCATCGAAGTCTCGGCCGCCGGAGTACGCTGCGAGGCACCGGGAAGGTGAGCTGGCGTGCGGCTGTGCCTGGCAGTCCTGAGGCTGCGGGCTACTCGGCTAGCAGGCGAGCCTAACCGCACCGGCGTGGGCATCCAGTCCCACTAGGGCCCTAGGATGCAGAAACCCCCGTCTACCCAGGATTAGGCGAATAATGCAGCCCGACATCAATGCCCAGCTTGGCTCCTTCTTCGACGACGAGCCGGCGCACCCCCAGTTCTCGCAGAAGATGCGTGGTTACGACCAGGACGAGGTCGAGACGCACCTGCGTGAGATGGACGCTCGCGTTCGCGACCTGCGGCAGTCCTATCAGGCGAGCCAGCAGGAGATCGCGTACCTGCACCGCCAGATGCAGGAGCAGGAGCGGCCGACCTATTCAGGTCTCGGCTCGCGGATCGAGCAGCTGCTGCGGCTGGCCGAGGAGCAGCGCGACGAGATCCTGCAGGAGGCCAGGACCGAGGCGTCTCAGGTGCTGGCGTCGGCGAAGGTCGATGCCGCCGAGCTGCGGGCCGCCGCGGAGAACGAGACCGCCGAGCTGCGCGCCAATGCCAAGCGCGAGACCGACGACCTGCGTGGCTCGGCGGAACGGGAGGCAGAGAGCATCCGCTCCTCCGCCCGCCGCGACGCCGACGAGCTGTCCTCGACCACCGAGCGCGAGGTGGCCAAGCAGCGGGCGATGGTGGACCACGAGGTAGCCGAGAAGCGGGCCGCCGTCGAGCGCGAGATCGCCAAGCTGCGCACGACGACCGAGCGCGAGGTGGCGCAGCTGAAGGCGTCGGCCAAGCGCGAGCGGGACGAGATCCTGACCACCTCCAAGCGCCAGGCTGACGAGATGCGCAGCCAGGCACAGCGGATCTACGAGGAGAGCGAGGCCCAGCGCACCCAGGCGGAGGCCGAGTTCGAGATCCAGCTCGCCGAGCGCCGCGAGCAGTCCGAGCGGCAGGAGGCCGAGCGCCTGGCCGCGGCCCAGGCCGCCACCCAGCGGCTGGTCTCCGAGGCCGAGCAGCGGGCGGCCACGGCCGAGCAGCGGGCCACCAAGGCCAGTGCCCAGGCCGAGCAGACCCGGCGCGAGGCCGACGACCACGCCAAGCAGCTTGTCGGCAGCGCCAAGAAGAACGCCGACGACATCGTCGCCCAGGCGAAGGCTCAGGCCGACCAGCTGCTCGCCGAGGCGAAGGCCGAGGCCGAGCGGCACGCGAGCACCGCGCAGCGCCGGGTGGACGAGGCCAACAAGCAGTACGAGACCGTCCAGGCGCACCTGGCGCAGATCAGCCAGCTGCTCGGCCCGCAGGCCGCCAGCCTTGCCGCCGCCCCGGCGCCCGCGCT